>NZ_SZXD01000006.1:0-31428 GCF_005281115.1 Citrobacter sp. wls710 | reverse complement strand
ACCTGATGTGGCGTAAACGTAACTGTGTATTCCTGTAAATCATTTTAATGAATAAGAGGAAATGAAAATGGCAACAATGGACAGTAAATATATTCAGCACCTCAGGAAAATAAGTGCTGTGCTGCTCAGGCTGATAAGCAGAACATTAAAATTATTTCCTTTTGGTCTTGTAATGGTGCCCGTTATATTATTTTATTTTGCACCTGACAGTTTTCTCGCTGAAATTATTCATGAATGGAAGAAGGCAGATATATCAGAACAAGTGACACTTGTCAGATTATATCTGAAGGTGACATTTACATGTGCGTTTATGGCTGTTTTTCTCAATTATCTTTTTTCTGATGAGTTCATGCCTGTAAATAGCAGAAAGTGAGAAATATCATGAACCGGAAAATATTTGCACTTTTTGCTCTGACAGCAGGGATGCATCTTGCTGTTCATGCTTCAGAAAATGTGAACACACCTGAAAACCGCCAGTTCCTGAAGCAGCAGGAAAATTTAAGCAGACAACTGCGAGAGAAACCTGACCATCAGCTGAAAGCCTGGGCGGAGAAACAGGTGCTGGAAAACCCCCTTCAGCGTTCAGATAACCATTTTCTGGATGAGCTGGTTCGTAAACAGCAGGCTTCGCAGGACGGGAAACCCCGGCAGGGTGCCCTGTATTTTGTGTCGTTTTCCATTCCCGAAGAGGGGCTGAAACGGATGCTGGGCGAAACCCGGCACTACGGTATACCCGCCACACTGCGGGGCATGGTGAACAATGACCTGAAGACCACCGCTGAAGCCGTGCTGTCCCTGGTGAAAGACGGCGCGACTGATGGTGTTCAGATCGACCCGACGCTGTTTTCACAGTACGGCATTCGCAGTGTACCGGCACTGGTGGTGTTCTGCAGTCAGGGATACGACATCATCCGGGGAAACCTGCGGGTCGGCCAGGCGCTGGAGAAAGTGGCCGCCACGGGTGACTGCCGGCAGGTGGCTCATGATTTACTGGCAGGGAAAGGAGATTCCGGGAAATGAAACGTATTTTACCTCTGATACTGGCTCTGGTTGCCGGCATGGCACAGGCTGACAGCAACAGTGATTACCGGGCCGGTTCTGATTTTGCCCGTCAGATTCAGGGGCAGGGTACAGGCAGTATTCAGGGCTTTAAGCCACAGGAGAGTATCCCCAGCTATAACGCGAATCCGGACGAGACAAAATATTACGGTGGCGTGACTGCCGGCGGGGATGGCGGCCTGAAAAATGACGGCACCACGGAATGGGCGACCGGTGAAACCGGAAAAACCATCACAGAGTCCTTCATGAACAAGCCGAAAGACATTCTGTCACCGGATGCACCGTTCATTCAGACCGGCAGGGATGTGGTGAACCGGGCTGACAGCATTGTGGGAAATACCGGACAGCAGTGCAGTGCGCAGGAGATAAACCGCAGTGAATTCACAAACTATACCTGTGAGCGGGACACGATGGTGGAGGAGTACTGCACACGGACTGCCAGTATCACCGGGGACTGGAAATACACGGATGAATATCGTGAAGTGACGATACCGCACTCACAGTTCCGGTTCAGTATGAACGGGCTGAAACTGGTGTTCAGTGTCACGGCTCCGGTAACCGGTACAGTGGAAAGTGCATCATTGTCTGTATACGCCGCTTTTTTCTTCCTGAACTCCCGTTATACCTTCATGAATACAACCTTTAATGTCGGCCTGGCAAACGGGCAGTCGGATACTTACCCCCTGTCCGGGGCGACAGGTTTGCAGGTGACACAGGGGCAGGTTCTGACCGGTAGTGGCTGTACTGCTAACGGTAATTGCCTCCCGCACGGGAATGGTGACAGGAAAGTCTATGAATCGCTTGTCAGTGGTGCTTCCACCTTTACGCTGAAACTCAGGATGAAGGTCCGTGATAAAGAATGGGTTCCCCGGGTGGAGTGGGTGGAGAGTTGTCCGTTTAATAAAGCGGATGGCGTGCTGACAGGCACTGAGTGTTCAGAGCCGGGTGGTACGAAAACCGGAGTGATGGAAGGTAAACCCTGGAACATCACACAGGCATGCTGGGCATACCGGGATAAATATGTCACTCAGTCCGCAGATAACGGCACCTGTCAGAAATATGTCGATAATCCGGCCTGTACGCTGGCCTCACGTCAGTGCGCGTTTTATTCCGATGAGGGAACCTGTCTGCATGAGTACGCCACGTACTCCTGCGAGTCCAGAACATCAGGAAAAGTGATGGTCTGTGGTGGTGATGTCTTCTGCCTTGACGGTGAATGCGATAAGGCACAGAGCGGAAAAAGCAGTGATTTTGGTGAAGCAGTATCACAGCTGGCTGCGCTTGCCGCCGCAGGTAAGGATGTTGCCGCCCTGAATGGTGTGGATGTCAGGGCTTTCACGGGTGAGGCGAAATTCTGCCGTAAGGCCGCAGCCGGCTTCAGTAACTGCTGTAAGGATGGTGGCTGGGGTCAGGATGTGGGTCTGGCGAAGTGCAACAGCGAAGAAAAGGCGCTGGGAAAGGCAAAGGACAACAAACTGACGGTGAGTGTGGGCGAGTTCTGCTCCCGGAAAGTGCTGGGTGTCTGTCTGCAGAAAAAGCGCAGCTACTGCCAGTTTGATTCGAAGCTGGCGCAGATAGTCCAGCAGCAGGGGCGTAACGGGCAGTTGCGTATCAGTTTTGGCAGTGCGAAGCATCCTGACTGTCGGGGGATTACGGTTGATGAGCTGCAGAAAATTCAGTTCGACAGACTGGATTTCACTAACTTCTACGAAGACCTGATGAATAACCAGAAAATCCCGGACAGTGGCGTTCTGACGCAGAAAGTGAAAGAGCAGATTGCTGACCAGCTGAAACAGGCAGGACAGTAAGGTATGGAAAATAACCGGGGGAAATGATGAAAGTTATATTCACTTCTAATCGTCTTGTTGATTTTCTTATCCGGCTTTCGATTACAGCGATTGTCATTTCCCCGGTAATTATCTGGTCGTGGGATACGGTAAAAGAAACCACGGCAGACGGGATGCTTGCCGCTGCTTTCGTTATCCTTTACTCCGGTGTGCTCCTGTTTATTCTGTATTTTTGTTTTTCTGCCCTGACTGGCCTGCAGAAAGATGATGAAAGAAAAAATGATGAAAGGAATGAAGATGAATAAAGCATTACTGCCACTGTTACTCTGCTGCTTTATTTTTCCGGCGTCAGGGAAAGATGCAGGCTGGCAGTGGTATAACGAGAAAATAAATCCGAAGGAAAAAGAAAATAAACCTGTACCTGCAGCCCCCCGTCAGGAGCCGGATATTATGCAGAAACTGGCCGCGCTGCAGACGGCAACAAAGCGGGCGCTGTACGAAGCCATTCTGTATCCCGGCGTGGATAATTTTGTTAAATATTTCCGGCTGCAGAATTACTGGACTCAGCAGGCCGGGCTTTTCACCATGAGTGCTAAAAAGGCCATGCTGGCACATCCCGAACTGGACTATAACCTGCAGTACAGCCATTACAACGGCACGGTACGGAACCAGCTGGCGGCAGACCAGGCGCAGCAGCGACAGGCCATTGCGAAACTGGCTGAACACTACGGCATCATGTTTTTTTACCGGGGGCAGGACCCCATCGACGGGCAACTGGCGCAGGTCATTAATGGCTTCCGGGATACGTATGGTCTGAGTGTTATTCCCGTTTCCGTGGATGGCGTGATTAATCCGCTGTTGCCGGATTCCCGGACTGACCAGGGGCAGGCGCAGCGCCTCGGTGTGAAATATTTCCCGGCCATGATGCTGGTTGACCCGAAACAGGGCAGTGTTCGCCCGTTATCATACGGCTTTATTTCACAGGACGACCTGGCAAAACAGTTCCTGAACGTTTCTGAAGATTTTAAACCGAATTTTTAACCAAAGGTTATATATGCATACAGGGGATTTGTGTTTTTTTACAGGTGCCAGCCTGTTTATCGTGGGGGTTGTTGGTTATTTCTTTACAGGACCAAATAATAAAGGAGTTTATCTGCTGAGCTCGTTTGTCTTCTTTGTAGTAAATGTCATAAGTGTATGTATGCTGCCAGATAATTTCTTGTTTCTTTGTGGTGCGGTTATGAATCAGTGTGCCGTACCGGTTGTTTCAATGGCAGTCAGTACCATACCGGTTATCACGAAGTTTGACAGTTTCAGAAGGATGTTTGTTTGTATTATGTTGTCATCAGCATGGTCCGGAGTGATGTGGTTTTTTATAAGGGGGCTTATGACAGGCTAAGTCATATAAAACGGTAATAAAAACCATACAAAATAATGAGGTTGATCTGATTAATATCACACAAACGCGAATATTACAGACATGAATACTCTCATGTAAATAATAACCGGAGTTTAACATGATAAGTAAATACAGATTCTCTTTACCCCGGCTTGATATTACGGGAATGTGGGTATTTTCCCTGGGTGTCTGGTTTCATATCGTCGCCCGTCTTGTTTACAGCAAACCCTGGATGGCTTTTTTTCTGGCGGAGTTGATTGCGGCCATCCTTGTGCTGTTCGGCGCATACCAGGTGCTGGATGCATGGATTGCACGTGTCAGCCTGGAAGAGCGTGAGGCACTGGAAGCCAGGCAACAGGCCATGATGGAAGGGCAGCAGGAGGGCGGACATGTCTCTCACTAAATTACTGCCGGTCATTTTGTTGATGATGGCCACAGGTGTGCAGGCCTCCACCCGGGATGAAATTGAACGACTCTGGAATCCGCAGGGTATGGCCGTGCAGCCTGCACAACCGGCAGCAGACACATCAGCCAGAACAGAAAAGCCGGCTCCCCGCTGGTTCCGCCTCAGCAACGGCAGGCAGGTTAACCTGGCCGACTGGAAGGTGGTGCTGTTTATGCAGGGGCATTGCCCTTACTGTCACCAGTTTGACCCGGTACTGAAACAGCTGGCACAGCAGTACGGCTTTTCCGTTTTTCCCTACACCCTGGATGGTCAGGGGGATACCGCCTTTCCGGAAGCATTACCGGTGCCACCGGACGTGATGCAGACCTTCTTCCCGAATATCCCGGTGGCCACACCGACTACCTTCCTGGTCAACGTCAACACACTTGAGGCATTACCGCTTTTGCAGGGGGCAACGGATGCCGCCAGTTTTATGGCGCGGATGGATACCGTTCTGCAGATGTACGGAGAGGAAAAAGGTACGAAATAAGCAGGTGGTGTTACTCATTGCCGGAATATCCGGCATCGCGACGGGAATAATCGTCAGCCTGAATATCCCCTTTATCCGTCAGGGGCTTTTTTATCCCGCCAGCCCTGTGGAAATTGTCGTTTCGCTGTGTCTTACCTTTTCTGTTTCTGTTGTGTTTTTTGTAGGGGCAATTGTGGGATGGATTTCGGTGTCTGAAATATATTACAGCCGCATGAACGGTCTGAATGAATCATCGGAAATATCAGAGGAAACTTATAATGAAAGAAAAAAGAAATGATGCGGAACTAAAAAACAGAAAAACTAAACGGGATTATGATTATGAACGCAGGGTTTCTGATATATATTTTGATCTGTTTTTTGTGTTCGTTGCTGCCGGAACTTTTTTATGGGTGATTATGCATAGTATTTTTGATGCCTGTATTGATTCGTGGAAAGCTGACCCGGAATTAAATAATTTTCGTTATATGTGGAACATCCTGATGTATGTCATTCCGTATACGTTATGGGCGTTTGCAGGTGGATTTCTTATCGTATACGTCAGGAACCCTTTAAATGAATTAATAAACGGGGGGATCAGAATATTCCGGCTGAAACGCCGTATGCGCCGGGAGAACAAATTAAGGGAGGGTGACAATAATGCTTCGCATTAAACCTCTTCTGGTTCTTTGTGCCGCTTTACTGACGGTCACACCCGCAGCGTCAGCGGATGTGAACAGCGACATGAATCAGTTCTTTAATAAGCTGGGATTTGCTTCCAATACCACACAACCGGGCGTCTGGCAGGGGCAGGCCGCCGGGTATGCCTATGGTGGCTCCCTGTATGCCCGCACCCAGGTCAAAAATATCCAGCTGATTTCCATGACGCTGCCGGATATCAATGCCGGATGTGGCGGCATCGACGCCTATCTCGGCTCGTTCAGTTTTATTAATGGCGATCAGTTGCAGCGTTTTGTTAAGCAGATTATGAGCAACGCTGCCGGTTACTTTTTTGACCTTGCCCTGCAGGCAACGGTGCCGGAAATCAAAACCGCAAAAGACTTCCTGCAGAAAATGGCAAGCGACATTAACAGTATGAACCTCAGCTCCTGTCAGGTGGCGCAGGGGATTGTCGGAGGATTATTTCCTCAGACTCAGGTGTCACAGCAGAAGGTCTGTCAGGACATTGCCGGTGAGAGCAATATTTTTGCTGACTGGGCCGCGTCCCGTCAGGGCTGCACGGTCGGAGGACAGTCATCGTCTGTTCGTGACAAGGCCAGTGACAAAGATAAGGAACGGGTGCTGAAGAACATCAATATCATCTGGGACTCGCTGTCCAAAAACAGGATGCTTGATGGTAACAAAGAACTGAAAGAATTTATTATGACGCTCACCGGTACGCTGATTTTTGGGGAAGACAGCGAGATTACCCCCCTGCCGGCGCGTACCACTGACCGCGATATCCTCCGGGCGATTATGGAGGGGGGAACGGCAAAAGTTTATCACTGCAACGATTCGGACAAGTGTCTGAAGGTGGTGGCGGATGCAAATGTGACCATCGCCCGGGATAAAGCCCTGAAATCACAGATTACAAAACTGCTCACCAGTATTCAGAATAAAGCGGTGAGTGATACTCCACTGGATGACAGGGAAAAAGGCTTCATTTCCAGCACCACCGTCCCCGTCTTTAAATATCTTATTGACCCGCAGATGCTCGGTGTATCCAGCAGCGTGGTTTACCAGCTGACGGACTATATCGGCTACGACATCATGCTCCAGTACATTCAGGAACTGCTTCAGCAGGCCCGGGCCATGATTGCCACCGGGAACTATCCACAGACCGTGCTGGACAGTGTGCTGGAGAATCTGAATCAGGCACAGCAACAGATTGCGGTTTTCCAGGGGCAGGTAAAGGTCCAGCAGGATGCATTGCTGGTTGTTGACCGTCAGATGAGCTATATGCGCCAGCAGCTTTCCGCCCGCATGCTCAGCCGTTACCAGAACAACTATCACTTCGGAGGGAGCACGCTGTGAATGAAGTCTATGTGATTGCCGGTGGTGAGTGGTTACGCAATAACCTGAACGCCATTGCCGCCTTTATGGGGACCCGGACGTGGGATTCCATCGAAAAAATTGCGCTCACATTGTCTGTTCTCGCGGTGGCCGTGATGTGGGTACAGCGGCACAACGTGATGGATTTGCTGGGCTGGGTGGCCGTGTTTGTGCTTATCAGCCTGCTGGTTAATGTCCGTACATCGGTGCAGATTATTGATAACAGTGACCTGGTCCAGGTTCACCGGGTGGATAATGTGCCTGTCGGACTGGCGATGCCACTTTCACTGACGACCCGTATCGGGCATGCAATGGTGGCCAGTTACGAGATGATATTCACCCAGCCTGACAGCGCCACCTACAGCAAGACAGGCATGCTGTTCGGGGCGAACCTGATTGTGAAAAGCACCGATTTTCTGTCCCGGAATCCGGAAATCATCAATCTGTTTCAGGACTACGTCCAGAACTGCGTGCTGGGGGATATTTACCTGAACCACAAATACACGCTGGAAGACCTGATGGCCTCCGCTGACCCCTACACGCTGATTTTTTCCCGGCCCAGCCCGCTACGGGGCGTTTATGACAGCAATAATAATTTCATAACCTGTAAAGATGCGTCGGTCACGCTGAAAGACAGGCTGAATCTCGATACAAAGACGGGAGGCAAGACCTGGCATTATTATGTGCAGCAGATATTTGGCGGCAGACCGGACCCGGACCTGTTATTCAGGCAACTGGTGAGTGACAGTTACAGTTATTTCTACGGCTCCAGCCAGTCTGCCAGTCATATTATGCGCCAGAACGTCACCATGAATGCCCTGAAAGAGGGTATCACCAGTAATGCAGCCCGTAACGGTGATACCGCCAGCCTGGTCAGTCTGGCCACGACTTCGTCGATGGAGAAACAGCGTCTGGCACATGTCTCCATTGGTCATGTGCTGATGCGAAACCTGCCGATGGTGCAGACCATTCTGGTGGGCATTACCATTGGTATCTTCCCGCTCCTGGTACTGGCGGCTGTCTTCAACAGACTGACGCTGTCTGTTCTGAGAGGCTATGTGTTTGCTCTGATGTGGTTCCAGACCTGGCCGTTGCTGTATGCCATTCTGAACAGTGCCATGACATTCTATGCAAAGCAGAATGGTGCACCGGTCGTGCTCTCTGAACTCTCTCAGATACAGCTGAAATACTCCGACCTGGCGTCCACTGCCGGATATATATCTGTCATGATACCCCCGTTGTCATGGATGATGGTAAAAGGCCTTGGCGCAGGTTTTTCCAGCGTGTACAGCCATTTCGCTTCCTCTGCTATCAGCCCGACTGCCAGTGCGGCAGGTAGTGTGGTTGACGGTAATTACTCCTACGGCAACATGCAGACGGAAAACGTGAACGGCTTCAGCTGGAGCACCAACAGCACCACGTCGTTTGGTCAGATGATGTACCAGACCGGCAGTGGCGCAACTGCCACACAGACCCGTGACGGTAATATGGTGATGGATGCGAGCGGGGCGATGTCCCGGTTACCGGTCGGTATCAATGCAACGCGTCAGATTGCAGCGGCACAACAGGAAATGGCCCGGGAGGCGTCGAACAGAGCAGAAAGCGCCCTGCATGGGTTCAGCAGCAGTATTGCCAGTGCCTGGAACTCGCTCAGCCAGTTTGGTTCTAACCGGGGGAGCAGTGATTCTGTCACAGGTGGTGCTGACAGCACGATGAGCGCACAGGACTCCATGATGGCCAGCCGTATGCGCAGTGCAGTGGAAAGCTATGCGAAGGCGCATAATATCAGTAATGAGCAGGCGACTCAGGAACTGGCATCCAGAAGTACGAGAGCTTCTGCCGGGATGTATGGAGATGCTCATGCTGAATGGGGGGTTAAACCTAAAATTCTTGGTGTTGGTGGAGGATTAGGCGTTAGAGGTGGTGGTCGGGCTGGTATTGATTGGGAAGATAATGATGCGCATACGGCAAGTAGTAATACTCAGTCGAGCCATAATGCTCGTCATGATATCGATGCCAGAGCTACACAAGACTTTAAAGAGGCCAGCGATTATTTTACCAGTCGCAAGGTCAGTGAGTCCGGCAGCCATACGGACAATAATGCTGATTCCCGTGTGGATCAGTTGTCTGCAGCCCTGAATTCAGCGAAGCAGAGTTACGACCAGTACACGACGAATATGACCCGCAGCCATGAATATGCTGAAATGGCATCCCGTACTGAAAGCATGAGTGGGCAGATGAGTGAAGACCTGTCGCAACAGTTTGCACAGTATGTAATGAAACACGCGCCACAGGATGCAGAAGCTATTCTGACAAACACCAGTTCACCGGAGATTGCAGAACGTCGTCGGGCGATGGCCTGGTCTTTTGTGCAGGAACAGGTACAGCCTGGTGTTGATAATGCCTGGCGGGAATCCCGTGGTGATATTGGTAAAGGAATGGAGAGCGTACCTTCGGGTGGTGGCAGTCAGGATATTATTGCTGACCATCAGGGGCATCAGGCCATTATTGATCAAAGAACGCAGGACAGTAATATCCGTAATGATGTAAAACATCAGGTTGATAATATGGTCACAGAATATAAAGGGAATATAGGTGATACTCAGAACAGCGTACGTGGCGAGGAAAATATTGTAAGAGGACAGTATTCTGAACTGCAGAATCACCATAAAACAGAGGCATTATCTCAGAATAATAAATATAATGAAGAAAAGTCGGCTCAGGAAAGAATGCCCGGGGCTGACAGTCCACAGGAACTGATGAAAAGGGCAAAGGAATATCAGGATAAGTATAAGCAATAATGCTGTTTTTGGGAGATGATAATGAGATGTTTAACCCATATTACTCTGGTAACGGTGATACAGTTTATCGCCTGTTATCTGGCTAGTTGGGGGAATGCCGAAACAATTTTTATGCTGTTCTTCATAGTACTATGGCAGGGACTGTTTATATGGTTGTTCTCTCAAATACGAAAAAAACGGAATGTGTCGGATGAGTTTAAGTTTAGTAAAGGCGTTTGGTATATAACGATGCCAGTATCTTCCTTACTCTCTCCATTATTAAGCCTGATGGTTTTTATCATTGGTACACTATACGAATTAAGGCGAGTTAGTGGTTGTGTAAGCGTAAGAGAATGGATGCAATCTCAGGTAAATGAACAAACTAATGAAGATTTGCATCTGGATTTTGATAATATGGATTTTCATCGTACTAATCCTGCAACAGGGTTACCTATGTCAGGTATTGGTGTGGATATCGGTGGTAATTCATATGGTTATAGTTCAAAACGATATGATGAGTGAATCTTAATTTGTATATTATGACGTTTTATTCAATATGAAGGAACATTGATGAAAATGAAAAAATTGATGATGGTTGCACTGGTCAGTTCCACTCTGGCCCTTTCAGGGTGTGGTGCGATGAGCACAGCAATCAAGAAGCGTAACCTTGAGGTGAAGACTCAGATGAGTGAGACCATCTGGCTTGAACCCGCCAGCGAACGCACGGTATTTCTGCAGATCAAAAACACGTCTGATAAAGACATGAGTGGGCTGCAGGGCAAAATTGCTGATGCTGTGAAAGCAAAAGGATATCAGGTGGTGACTTCTCCGGATAAAGCCTACTACTGGATTCAGGCGAATGTGCTGAAGGCCGATAAGATGGATCTGCGGGAGTCTCAGGGATGGCTGAACCGTGGTTATGAAGGCGCAGCAGTTGGTGCAGCGTTAGGTGCCGGTATTACCGGCTATAACTCAAATTCTGCCGGTGCCACACTCGGTGTAGGCCTTGCTGCTGGTCTGGTGGGTATGGCTGCAGATGCGATGGTGGAAGATGTGAACTATACCATGATCACGGATGTACAGATTGCAGAGCGTACTAAGGCAACGGTGACAACGGATAATGTTGCCGCCCTGCGTCAGGGCACATCAGGTGCGAAAATTCAGACCAGTACTGAAACAGGTAACCAGCATAAATACCAGACCCGTGTGGTTTCAAATGCGAACAAGGTTAACCTGAAATTTGAAGAGGCGAAGCCTGTTCTCGAAGACCAACTGGCCAAATCAATCGCAAATATTCTCTGAACCTCGTCAGGAGGCTGATCTGACCGGCCTCCTTGCTGACGCCTCGCGTTGCTCGTTGTCCAACCCCGGGATGTAACAAAATAAATTTTGTCACCTCCCGGCGTTTCCGAAATAAATATGAAAACACTGAGCGGTTGTGCAAATTCTTTGTGCGACCGTGAAGTGTTGCCGGCGAAGCCGGGATCTTCCGGAGAAAGTCATTATGACATCAGACAATATCGCTGAATATGTTGGTGAGAATAATCAATTTACTGAGAAGCCTGTAACTGAATACCCCCCGGTGATACAGGATAATACAGTGACCACTAAAGACTATCTGTACAGCAATAATATTGATACTGACCTTTTAGTGGTTATCGGAGGGCTTATTGTTATATTGTTTCTCATGATGCTTATCATGTACTTTATTAATTCTCTCAGGCATAAGGAATTAACTGAAATACTGACAAAAATATCTTTTCCTGAAAAATCCGGGAGCAATTTGCTTAAACCGGAGGCGGTCAGCTGTAATTTGTTGTCCCTGTGTGTGCTGGCACCGGTATTCTGTACACCCAGAAAGCTGGCTGAAGTTTCCAGGGAGATCATCGTGGCGAGTGCGCAGGAAATTGCATGGACGCCGGGGAGCAGTCGTATTGATGGCCACCAGGCGGAGAATATCACCTGGGCGATTTCATCGCAGTCTCCTGCCGATAAGTATGATCTCATCAATAAAACGTCCTGTGTTTCTCCTGACAGTGGCCGTTTTTATGAACCGGACACAGTTCTGGATCACCGTGAACGGGTACGCCTTTTTATTCAGATCCAGTTTCCGCATGGGAGTGACTGGTCTGAAGTATTGCGCCTGACTGACATTGTTACAGAGAAGGTCTCTTCCGGCAGGACTGCAGGCGGGCATCACCACCGGCATACAGGGTACACCTGGTCTGTTTCTGTGAATTAACCCCACATCATCCTTTTCTGCCCTGTTCCAGATTTTCCCGGAGTTTCATCATGAGTTTTAACGCAAAGGATATGACCCAGGGCGGTCAGATTGCGTCCATGCGTATCCGCATGTTCAGCCAGATCGCCAATATCATGCTTTACTGCCTGTTTATTTTTTTCTGGATCCTCATTGGTCTGGTCTTATGGGTAAAAATAAGCTGGCAGACGTTTATCAACGGCTGTATTTACTGGTGGTGTACGTCACTGGAAGGCATGCGGGATTTAATAAAATCCCAGCCGGTCTATGAGATCCAGTATTACGGCAAAACCTTCCGGATGAACGCTGCCCAGGTACTGCATGATAAATATATGATCTGGTGCGGAGAGCAGCTATGGTCTGCATTCGTTCTGGCGTCTGTCGTGGCCCTGGTTATTTGCCTGATCACCTTCTTTGTTGTCTCCTGGATTCTGGGGCGTCAGGGTAAACAACAGAGCGAAAATGAAGTCACAGGTGGTCGTCAGCTGACAGACAATCCGAAAGACGTTGCCCGGATGCTGAAAAAAGACGGCAAGGACTCCGATATCCGGATTGGCGACCTGCCGATTATCCGGGATTCCGAAATCCAGAACTTCTGTCTGCACGGCACGGTCGGGGCCGGTAAGTCGGAGGTTATCCGTCGTCTGGCCAACTATGCCCGTCAGCGCGGTGATATGGTGGTGATTTATGACCGTTCAGGGGAATTTGTTAAAAGTTACTATGATCCCTCCATCGATAAAATCCTGAATCCGCTGGATGCCCGCTGTGCCGCATGGGATTTGTGGAAGGAGTGCCTGACACAGCCGGATTTTGATAATACCGCGAACACGCTGATCCCTATGGGTACAAAAGAGGACCCGTTCTGGCAGGGTTCAGGACGTACCATTTTTGCGGAAGCGGCGTACCTGATGCGTAATGACCCCAACCGCAGCTACAGCAAACTGGTGGACACACTGCTTTCCATCAAAATTGAAAAACTGCGTACCTTCCTGCGTAATTCACCGGCGGCCAACCTGGTGGAAGAGAAAATTGAGAAAACGGCGATTTCCATCCGTGCTGTGCTGACCAACTACGTGAAAGCCATCCGTTACCTGCAGGGGATTGAGCATAACGGTGATCCCTTCACCATCCGTGACTGGATGCGTGGTGTCCGGGAAGATCAGAAAAACGGCTGGCTGTTTATTTCGTCGAACGCCGACACCCATGCCTCCCTGAAGCCTGTGATCTCCATGTGGCTGTCCATTGCCATTCGTGGTCTGCTGGCAATGGGAGAAAACCGTAACCGTCGTGTGTGGTTTTTCTGTGATGAGTTACCCACGTTACACAAACTGCCGGATCTGGTGGAGATCCTGCCGGAAGCCCGTAAGTTCGGTGGCTGTTATGTGTTTGGTATCCAGTCCTATGCCCAGCTGGAAGATATCTACGGTGAGAAAGCGGCGGCCACGCTGTTTGACGTCATGAACACCCGTGCTTTTTTCCGTTCCCCGAGCCATAAGATTGCAGAGTTCGCTGCCGGTGAGATTGGTGAGAAAGAGCACCTGAAAGCCAGCGAGCAGTATTCCTACGGTGCTGACCCGGTACGTGACGGGGTATCGACCGGTAAGGATATGGAGCGTCAGACGCTGGTCAGTTATTCCGACATTCAGTCTCTGCCGGATCTGACCTGCTATGTCACTCTGCCCGGACCGTATCCGGCAGTCAAACTCTCTCTGAAATATCAGGCACGACCGAAGGTCGCTCCGGAGTTTATTCCGCGTGACATCAACCCGGAAATGGAGAACCGTCTGAGTGCCGTACTTGCCGCAAGGGAAGCAGAAGGTCGTCAGATGGCCAGCCTCTTTGAACCGGAGGTTGCCTCCGGAGAAGATGTGACTCAGGCTGGAGAAGATGTGACTCAGCCACAACAGCCACAACAGCCACAACAGCCAGTGTCTTCTGTCATCAATGATAAGAAGTCAGATGCAGGTGTGAGTGTTCCGGCAGGGGGGATCGAGCAGGAGCTGAAAATGAAACCGGAAGAAGAGATGGAACAGCAACTGCCACCCGGGATCAGTGAATCCGGTGAAGTGGTGGATATGGCCGCTTATGAGGCATGGCAACAGGAAAATCATCCGGACATCCAGCAGCATATGCAGCGTCGTGAAGAGGTGAACATTAATGTGCACCGGGAGCGCGGGGAGGATGTTGAGCCGGGAGATGATTTCTGATGTTGAGTTTCAGCGTTGTTAAATCGGCAGGCAGTGCCGGAAACTATTACACCGACAAGGATAATTACTATGTGCTGGGCAGCATGGGAGAACGCTGGGCTGGTCAGGGGGCTGAACAGCTTGGGCTGCAGGGCAGCGTCGATAAGGATGTTTTTACCCGTCTTCTGGAGGGCAGGCTGCCGGACGGGGCGGATTTAAGCCGCATGCAGGATGGCAGTAATAAGCATCGTCCCGGCTACGACCTGACCTTCTCCGCCCCCAAAAGTGTCTCCATGATGGCCATGCTCGGGGGGGATAAACGTCTTATTGATGCACATAACCAGGCCGTGGATTTTGCTGTCCGTCAGGTGGAGGCGCTGGCTTCCACACGGGTGATGACGGACGGACAGTCAGAAACGGTGCTGACCGGTAATCTGGTGATGGCACTGTTTAACCATGACACCAGTCGCGATCAGGACCCACAGTTACACACGCATGTAGTGGTGGCTAATGTCACGCAGCATAACGGCGAGTGGAAGACACTGAGCAGTGACAAAGTGGGGAAAACCGGATTTTCCGAGAACGTGCTAGCGAACCGGATTGCGTTCGGGAAAATATATCAGAGTGAGTTACGTCAGCGCGTTGAGGCGCTGGGTTATGAAACCGAAGTGGTCGGTAAGCACGGTATGTGGGAGATGCCGGGCGTACCGGTGGAGGCCTTTTCCAGTCGTTCACAGGCTATCAGGGAGGCCGTCGGTGAAGACGCCTCGCTGAAATCCCGGGATGTGGCGGCACTGGATACGCGAAAATCCAAACAGCACGTCGATCCTGAAGTCAGAATGGCTGAATGGATGCAGACGCTGAAGGAAACCGGGTTCGACATCCGGGCATATCGTGACGCGGCGGATCAGCGTGCGGAGACCCGCACGCAGGCGCCCGGGCCAGCTTCACAGGACGGGCCGGATGTGCAGCAGGCGGTGACACAGGCGATTGCCGGATTAAGTGAACGAAAAGTGCAGTTCACGTACACGGACGTGCTGGCCAGGACGGTCGGCATACTGCCGCCGGAAAATGGTGTGATTGAACGGGCACGCGCCGGTATCGATGAGGCCATCAGCCGTGAGCAGCTTATCCCCCTCGATCGTGAGAAGGGGATGTTCACGTCCGGGATTCATGTGCTCGATGAGCTGTCAGTCCGGGCACTCAGTCGTGACATCATGAAACAGAACCGGGTGACCGTACATCCGGAGAAAAGTGTCCCCCGGACGGCCGGTTACAGCGATGCCGTCAGTGTTCTGGCACAGGATCGCCCGTCGCTGGCCATTGTGTCCGGGCAGGGCGGTGCAGCCGGGCAGCGTGAGCGGGTGGCTGAACTGGCAATGATGGCCCGGGAGCAGGGGCGGGAGGTGCAGATTATCGCCGCTGACCGTCGCTCGCAGATGAACCTGAAGCAGGATGAACGGCTGTCCGGTGAGCTGATAACCGGACGTCGTCAGCTGCAGGAGGGCATGGCCTTCACGCCGGGCAGTACCGTTATCGTCGACCAGGGCGAAAAACTCTCCCTGAAAGAGACGTTAACCCTGCTGGACGGTGCCGCACGTCATAACGTACAGGTCCTGATAACCGACAGCGGGCAGCGAACCGGTACAGGCAGTGCGCTGATGGCCATGAAGGATGCCGGGGTGAACACGTATCGCTGGCAGGGCGGAGAACAGCGACCGGCAACCATCATCAGTGAACCGGACCGGAATGTCCGCTATGACCGGCTGGCCGGAGATTTTGCGGCCAGCGTGAAAGCCGGAGAAGAGAGCGTGGCACAGGTCAGCGGGGTACGGGAACAGGCCATACTGACACAGGCCATTCGCAGTGAGCTGAAAACACAGGGTGTGCTCGGACACCCGGAGGTGACCATGACCGCCCTGTCACCGGTCTGGCTGGACAGCCGGAGCCGTTATCTGCGGGATATGTACCGACCGGGGATGGTGATGGAGCAGTGGAACCCGGAGACACGCAGTCATGACCGCTATGTTATCGACCGGGTGACGGCGCAGAGTCACAGCCTGACCCTGCGGGATGCGCAGGGCGAAACGCAGGTGGTGCGTATTTCCTCCCTGGACAGCAGCTGGTCGCTGTTCCGGCCGGAAAAAATGCCGGTGGCAGACGGCGAGCGACTGAGGGTGACAGGGAAAATTCCCGGACTCCGCGTCTCCGGCGGTGACCGCCTGCAGGTGGCATCCGTCAGTGAAGATGCGATGACGGTTGTTGTGCCGGGGCGGGCTGAACCGGCCACCCTGCCTGTGGCTGATTCACCGTTCACGGCACTGAAGCTGGAGAACGGCTGGGTGGAAACGCCCGGGCATTCCGTCAGTGACAGTGCGACGGTGTTTGCCTCCGTCACACAGATGGCAATGGACAACGCCACCCTGAACGGTCTGGCCCGCAGCGGTCGTGATGTCCGGCTGTATTCCTCACTGGATGAAACCCGTACTGCGGAAAAACTCGCCCGCCATCCGTCCTTTACGGTGGTTTCTGAGCAGATAAAGGCGCGTGCCGGTGAGACATTGCTGGAAACCGCTATCAGTCTGCAGAAAGCCGGGCTTCACACGCCGGCACAGCAGGCCATTCATCTGGCCCTTCCTGTGCTGGAAAGTAAAAACCTGGCCTTCAGCATGGTGGACCTGCTGACAGAGGCGAAGTCGTTTGCTGCAGAAGGAACCGGTTTTACTGAACTGGGAGGGGAAATCAATGCGCAGATAAAACGCGGTGACTTACTGTATGTGGATGTGGCAAAAGGCTATGGCACAGGCCTGCTGGTTTCCCGTGCGTCGTATGAGGCAGAAAAGAGCATTCTTCGCCATATTCTCGAAGGCAAGGAGGCGGTCACGCCGCTGATGGAGAGAGTACCCGGCGAACTCATGGAGACGTTAA
Organism: Citrobacter sp. wls710; assembly: GCF_005281115.1. NCBI lineage: Bacteria > Pseudomonadati > Pseudomonadota > Gammaproteobacteria > Enterobacterales > Enterobacteriaceae > Citrobacter > Citrobacter sp. wls710. The sequence goes on along the minus strand of NZ_SZXD01000006.1, from coordinate 14,066 downwards.
CGTCGGGACAGCGTGCCGCCACCCGTATGATACTGGAAACGTCCGACCGTTTCACGGTGGTACAGGGGTATGCCGGTGTGGGTAAGACCACTCAGTTCCGGGCGGTGATGTCAGCCGTGAACATGCTGCCGGAGAGTGAGCGTCCCCGGGTTGTGGGGCTGGGGCCCACGCACCGTGCGGTCGGTGAGATGCGCAGCGCCGGCGTGGATGCACAGACACTGGCGTCCTTTCTGCATGACACGCAGCTGCAGCAGCGCAGCGGAGAAACGCCGGATTTCAGCAACACGCTGTTTCTGCTCGATGAGAGCTCAATGGTGGGCAATACCGACATGGCACGGGCATACGCCCTGATTGCGGCCGGTGGCGGTCGTGCTGTGGCCAGCGGTGACACGGACCAGCTGCAGGCCATCGCGCCCGGTCAGCCTTTCCGTCTCCAGCAGACGCGCAGTGCTGCCGATGTGGCCATCATGAAGGAGATTGTGCGTCAGACGCCGGAACTGCGGGAGGCGGTATACAGCCTGATTAACCGGGATGTGGAAAGGGCACTGTCCGGGCTTGAGAGTGTGAAACCGTCTCAGGTGCCACGTCTGGAGGGCGCATGGGCACCGGAGCACTCCGTGACGGAGTTCAGTCACAGCCAGGAAGCGAAACTGGCAGAAGCGCAGCAGAAGGCGATGCTGAAAGGCGAGGCTTTCCCGGATATCCCCATGACACTGTATGAGGCCATTGTCCGCGACTATACCGGCAGGACACCGGAAGCACGGGAGCAGACGCTGATTGTCACGCACCTGAATGAGGACCGGCGCGTACTGAACAGCATGATTCATGATGCACGGGAAAAGGCCGGTGAGCTGGGCAAAGAGCAGGTCATGGTGCCTGTCCTGAACACAGCGAATATACGTGACGGAGAACTGCGTCGTCTCTCCACCTGGGAGAAAACCCCGGATGCCCTTGCCCTGGTGGATAGTGTGTATCACCGGATTGCCGGTATCAGCAAGGATGACGGGCTGATAACCCTGCAGGATGCGGAAGGTAACACGCGGCTGATTTCGCCCCGGGAGGCGGTGGCTGAAGGTGTCACACTGTACACACCAGACAAAATCCGGGTGGGGACCGGCGACCGGATGCGCTTCACGAAGAGTGACCGGGAGCGCGGTTATGTGGCCAACAGCGTCTGGACGGTGACAGCGGTTTCCGGTGACAGTGTCACGCTATCGGACGGACAGCAGACCCGGGTGATTCGCCCCGGCCAGGAGCGGGCAGAGCAACATATTGACCTGGCCTATGCCATCACTGCCCACGGTGCGCAGGGGGCGAGTGAAACCTTTGCCATCGCGCTTGAAGGCACGGAAGGTAACCGGAAACAGATGGCCGGCTTTGAGTCAGCCTACGTGGCCCTGTCGCGTATGAAGCAGCATGTGCAGGTGTACACCGATAACCGTCAGGGCTGGACGGATGCCATTAACAATGCCGTACAGAAAGGAACTGCCCACGATGTGCTGGAGCCGAAACCGGACCGGGAGGTCATGAATGCAGAGCGGCTGTTCAGTACGGCGCGGGAACTGCGGGACGTGGCGGCAGGGCGTGCTGTTCTCCGTCAGGCGGGGCTGGCCGGGGGAGACAGTCCGGCACGGTTTATTGCACCGGGGCGCAAATATCCGCAGCCGTATGTGGCACTGCCGGCGTTTGACCGTAACGGCAAGTCAGCAGGTATCTGGCTGAACCCACTGACCACGGATGACGGAAACGGGCTGCGGGGATTCAGTGGTGAAGGACGGGTGAAAGGCAGCGGGGATGCGCAGTTCGTGGCCCTGCAGGGCAGCCGTAACGGAGAGAGCCTGCTGGCTGATAATATGCAGGATGGTGTCCGGATTGCCCGTGATAATCCTGACAGCGGTGTGGTGGTGAGAATCGCCGGTGAAGGTCGTCCGTGGAATCCCGGTGCCATCACCGGTGGTCGCGTGTGGGGGGATATCCCGGACAACAGTGTCCAGCCGGGAGCCGGAAATGGCGAACCGGTCACGGCAGAGGTGCTGGCACAGCGGCAGGCTGAAGAGGCCATCCGTCGTGAAACGGAACGCCGCGCAGATGAAATTGTCCGTAAAATGGCAGAGAACAAACCTGACCTGCCGGATGGCAAAACAGAGCAGGCTGTCAGGGAGATTGCCGGGCAGGAGCGTGACCGGGCTGCCATAACTGAACGGGAAGCCGCGCTGCCGGAGAGTGTGCTGCGTGAACCTCAACGGGTGCGGGAAGCTGTCAGGGAAATTGCCCGGGAAAATCTGCTGCAGGAGCGACTTCAGCAGATGGAGCGGGATATGGTCCGTGACCTGCAGAAAGAGAAAACCCTGGGCGGAGACTGATACAGGAAGATAAACGCTGATGACAACGGATAACACGAACACGACACGTAACGATTCACTGGCTGCACGGACCGATACCTGGTTTCAGTCATTTCTGGTCTGGTCACCCGGACAGCGGGATATCATCAAAACGGTGGCACTGGTGCTGATGGTACTGGACCACATCAATCTGATATTCCAGCTGAAGCAGGAATGGATGTTTCTGGCCGGGCGAGGAGCCTTTCCGCTGTTTGCCCTGGTGTGGGGGCTGAATCTGTCCCGTCATGCGCATATCCGGCAACCGGCCATTAACCGGCTGTGGGGATGGGGAATTATTGCCCAGTTCGCATATTATCTGGCCGGCTTTCCCTGGTATGAGGGGAATATCCTGTTTGCCTTTGCAGTGGCGGCACAGGTGCTGACGTGGTGTGAAACGCGCAGTGGGTGGCGTACAGCAGCGGCCATTCTTCTGATGGCCCTGTGGGGGCCTTTGTCCGGCTCCAGTTACGGCATTGCCGGGCTGCTGATGCTGGCAGTCAGCCACCGGCTGTACCGGGCGGAAGACAGAGCGGAACGTCTGGCGCTGGTCGCCTGCCTGCTGGCTGTTATTCCGGCGCTTAACCTTGCCACCAGTGATGCAGCGGCGGTGGCTGGTCTTGTGATGACGGTGCTGACCGTTGGTCTGGTGTCCTGTGCAGGAAAATCATTACCCCGTTTCTGGCCCGGGGATTTTTTCCCGGTATTCTACGCCTGTCATCTGGCTGTGCTGGGCGTTCTGGCGCTGTGACGGGTGTGGTATCTTTGACCGTAACAGGATGATTCGTCAGAGGCAGAACACAGCATGACAGAGCAGAAGCGACCGGTACTGACACTGAAGCGGAAAACGGAAGGGGAGACGCCTGTCCGCAGGCGGAAAACCATCATCAATGTCACCACGCCACCAAAGTGGAAGGTGAAAAAGCAGAAGCTGGCCGAGAAAGCAGCCCGGGAAGCGGAGCTGGCGGCAAAAAAAGCGCAGGCCAGACAGGCGCTGTCCATTTATCTGACGCTGCCCTCGCTGGATGAGGCGGTGAACACTCTGAAACCCTGGTGGCCGGGATTGTTTGACGGTAACACGCCCAGGCTTCTTGCCTGTGGTATCCGGGAGGTTTTACTGGATGAGGTGTTTCAGCGGAATATCCCGCTCTCTCATAAAAAACTCAGCCGGGCGCTGAAAGCTATCACCCGTTCGGAAAGTTATCTGTGTGCAATGAAAGCCGGCGCCTGCCGCTATGATACGGAAGGCTATGTGACAGAACATATCACACAGGAAGAAGAACAGTATGCGCAGGCGCGCCTGGAAAAGGTGCGCAGACAGAACCGGATCAAGGATGAGCTGCGGGCGATCCTGGCGGAATAAAAGAGCCCTCTGTATGACAGAGGGCAACAGCGAGAAAAAATCGGGAAAACAGAAATCCAGAGTTTTGATGGAGAAAACACCCAACCGTTCAGGGATGTTTCAGAATGTTTCTGACATAATCCGGGAGCCGGGTCAAGAGGGGGGATAAAAAATGGCTGTATCCAGTGGATTATCTGAGCACAGCGGTATTTATCGCTATCAGCGCGTGGGGCGTCATGCCGTCCGTCAGGAGATTCGTGGTTTTTTCAGGGAAGCCGCTGAGGCCTGGCAGAATGCGGCCCGGCTGGCACCCTGTGAAGCATGGCGGGATTTTGCCCTGAAGAGGGCATCTGCATGCCGGTGTAAGTGCCGATAAAAATAACCCCCGTCGCGGAGCTCCGGGGGATCAGGCTTATATGGCAGATCGTTATTATTATAGTGGTGTAAGAAGGAGTTGCCCTGTCTTTCAAACGGACATCACAGAGTTAACATATTTCACATCCCGGGTAAGCCAGCAGGGATAAAAAATGTGATGAATTTCAAGAAGCAGAAGGTGACAGTAGCATGCATAACAGTACGGTTATGTCCGGTGAATCTGACAGACAGCCGGGCTGTATTCGCGGCAGGATAAAGAAAAACCGGGAGATGACTCTCCCGGTCCGTCTTATCGCTAATCCCCTGAGCAGGGCATGTATGACTTATCTATGACCGTTATATTCAGCGCCACATCCGGTAGCCTGCGATATAACACAGTTATCCTATCAGTAAGAGCAGGTATGATGAATACACGGAGATTAAAAATATAATCTCCGTCACATGTTACCCCCGGAAACCGGTAACGCCGTCACGGGAAATACGTGACAGAAAAAGCAGCCTCCGTTACTCCAGGTATCAGAAGGCTGAATAATGCATGAGACTTTGTTTCTTATGTGTCTGGTCAGGCTGGCTGACCAGCGTTTTTAGTAACACATAGCCATATGTGTATTAAGCCACCTCATCTTATTTTGTCGAATTGATCACAATTCAACGGTTTATTTTTGGCGTGATACGTGAGCCGTTATTCATCCCGGCATGGAATTCATGCAATCACGAAAAGTAATCAGTGACGGAGAGTAAAATGAAGAAATATATACCAGTGGTATTATTTGTTTTTTCATGTCAGGTATTTTCTGCTGATATTCATGGACGGGTTGTGCGTGTTCTGGATGGTGATACCATTGACGTCATGTTATCTCAGCATCCGGTGCGTGTCCGTCTTGTTAATATTGATGCACCTGAAAAGAAACAGGACTATGGCCGGTGGTCTGAAAAAATAATGAAATCTCTGGTTGCGGGAAAAACGGTTACTGTCACATATTTTCAGCGAGATCGTTATGGTCGTATTCTCGGGCAGGTTTATGCACCAGACGGAATGAATGTTAATCATTTTATGGTCCGTGCAGGCGCTGCATGGGTTTATGAGCAGTACAACACCGATCCTGTTCTTCCCGTCCTGCAGGGAGAAGCACGACAGCAGAAACGTGGTCTGTGGGCAGACAGCGCTCCTGTTCCGCCCTGGGTATGGCGCTCACGGAAATAATGATATTTCTGTGGCTATTGAGTTCTCATTGAAATGCGATATTTAAAAGCATGAAGCATATTACATTATTAACTTATTTCTCTGTTAATGAAAGGTGAACAAATGAACTATCAGGCAGTATCAGAATTAATCACATCGTCTAATCATAATGTTCTTATAGTGTGGGACTCAGCTTCTGAAGTTGATGGTTTTTTAAATAAACTGAATATCACTGATTATAAGTATTATGATTTCAGCCAGATTTACAGTTGTTCTGACAGAACATTAAATGATTATGCGGTTATTTTTTATCAGGGATGCACTGAACGCCAGTGAGCATATTATTATTTTTAATTGTACAGGATGGCCTGATTTGAATAATGAATCTGCCGTCATGCAGTTTGCCAGAGTGGCACGAAAATCAGGAAAACAACTGATAGTCGCAGTAAGAGAACAGGATATGAAAAAAATGGAAGCAGAGTCTGGAAGGATCATAAAAATCCACTGACGCCTTCGCGTTGCTCAGTTGTCCAACCCCGGGGACGGGAAAAAGCAAGTTTTCCCCGTCCCCGGCGTTTCTGAATAAAAACCGGGAAATGGTGGCACAGGGGGAAAGCCGGAACCACCTGTATCCAGATTTTATCTCATAATGGTGAATATATGAAATATGATGATGTGTCAGAATTGATGATTAAATGTGAACACAACATTCTTATTGTTGGTAATACTTACTCCCGAGTTGATAATTTTTTTAAGGGGTATTCTGTACCAGATTCTAAATATTATGATTTCACTCAGATTAACAGTGATTCAGATGCAGAGAGAAATGATCATGCCGTCTCCTTTATCAGGGATGCAATGAATAGTGAAGAGCATATAATTATTTTTAATTGTGTTGGGTGGCCTGATTTAGGTGGTGGATCAGCAGTATCGCAGTTTGCAATGATGGCCAGAAAATTTGGTAAACAACTTATTGTCGCTGTAAGTGAAAAGGATGCCATAAAATTAAAAGACAACTTTAATATTATTGGAACGTTGTCATATGGTAAAGAAAATTTTATTGCCATGAGCCATACGAAAAGCGAGTTCTGTAGTTAAAAGCGGGAAATGGAGGTAATGGTCAGCAACAGGGAATGTGGTATTATCGCGGCGGGTGTCTGAGCCTTTCTGGTTCAGGCAAGACGCAGGTACCAGAAATGCGAAGACCCCACTTGTTAATCCATTAACTCGTGAGGCCTGCATGAAGTACGTAGCACTACTGATTGTAGCCTCTTCCTTGCAGAGAGGTCAAAGTTTATGACGAAATATACCCTTATCGGGTTGCTCGCCGTGTGCGCCACGGTGTTGTGTTTTTCACTGATATTCAGGGAACGGTTATGTGAGCTGAATATTCACAGGGGAAATACAGTGGTGCAGGTAACTCTGGCCTACGAAGCACGGAAGTAAGCTGCCGGGCGGGGGCGGAAGTCCCCGCTTTCCGGAAGTGTGGGGTATTTCAGGGGCAGACACCCGACATGCCAGAAACCGCCGGTCCCGCCCGGGGCCGGCACACAGGTTAAGGCATTTCCTGTTTTTTCAGCCATTTCGCAACAAAAATCACATTAAACAACAGTAATCAGACATGATTTGTGCGCCAACACAGATCTTCGTCACAATTCTCAAGTCGCTGATTTCAAAAAACTGTAGTATCCTCTGCGAAACGATCCCTGTCTGAGAAGAGAGGAGGCGAGATGTCGCAGACAGTAAATGCAGAGACTTCCTCATCGGGAAAAAAACGACCTTACAGAAGGGGTAATCCTGTTCCTGCGAGAGAACGACAAAAAGCGTCTCTTGCAAGAAGGAGTGCCACTCATAAAGCGTTTCATGCCGTCATTCAGCTTCGACTGAAAGAAAAGTTAAGTGAGCTTGCTGATGAAGACGGGATCACTCAGGCACAGATGCTTGAGTGGCTGATAGAGTCAGAGGTTAAGCGCAGAAAATCTTTGTGAATATTTGCGTTTCTTGCTGTTTCAGTGATGAGATGTTAGATTGCTGATCGTTTTAAGGAATTTTGTGGCTGGCCACGCCGTAAGGTGGCAGGGAACTGGTTCTGATGTGGATTTACAGGAGCCAGAAAAGCAAAAACCCCGATAATCTTCTTTAACTTTGGCGAGTCAGAAAGATTACCGGGGCCCACTTAAACCGTATAGCCAACAATTCAGCTATGCGGGGAGTATAGTTATATGCCCGGAAAAGTTCAAGACTTCTTTCTGTGCTCGCTCCTTCTGCGCATTGTAAGTGCAGGATGGTGTGACTGATCTTCAACAAACGTATTACCGCCAGGTAAAGAACCCGAATCCGGTATTTACACCCCGTGAAGGTGCCGGAACGCTGAAGTTTTGCGAAAAACTGATGGAAAAGGCGGTGGGCTTCACCTCCCGTTTTGATTTCGCCATTCATGTGGCGCATGCCCGTTCGCGTGGCCTGCGTCGACGCATGCCACCGGTGCTGCGTCGACGGGCTATTGATGCGCTGCTGCAGGGGCTGTGTTTCCACTATGACCCGCTGGCCAACCGCGTCCAGTGTTCCATCACCACACTGGCCATTGAGTGCGGACTGGCGACAGAGTCCGGTGCAGGAAAACTCTCCATCACCCGAGCCACCCGGGCCCTGACGTTCCTGTCAGAGCTGGGACTGATTACCTACCAGACGGAATATGACCCGCTTATCGGGTGCTACATTCCGACCGATATCACGTTCACACCGGCGCTGTTTGCCGCTCTCGATATCTCAGAAGAGGCGGTGGCTTCCGCACGCCGCAGCCGTGTGGAATGGGAAAACAGACAGCGCAAAAAGCAGGGGCTGGATACCCTGGGTATGGATGAGCTGATAGCGAAAGCCTGGCGTTTTGTGCGTGAGCGTTTCCGCAGTTACCAGACAGAGCTTAAGTCCCGTGGAATAAAACGTGCCCGTGCGCGTCGTGATGCGAACAGGGAACGTCAGGATATCGTCACCCTGGTGAAACGGCAGCTGACGCGTGAAATCTCGGAAGGGCGCTTCTCTGCCAGTCGTGAGGCGGTAAAACGTGAAGTGGAGCGTCGTGTGAAGGAGCGCATGATTCTGTCACGTAACCGCAATTACAGCCGGCTGGCCACCGCTTCCCCCTGAAAGTGACCTCCTCAGAATAATCCGGCCTGCGCCGGAGGAATCCGCACGTCTGAAGCCCGCCAGTACAGAAAAAAACAGCACCACATACAAAAAACAACCTCATCATCCACTTTCAGATGCATCCGGTTCTCTCTGTTTTTGATACAAAACACGCCTCACAGACGGGGAATTTTGCTTATCCACATTAAACTGCAAGGGACTTCCCCATAAGGTTACAACCGTTCATGTCATAAAGCGCCATCCGCCAGCGTTACAGGGTGCAATGTATCTTTTAAACACCTGTTTATATCTCCTTTAAACTACTTAATTATATTCATTTAAAAAGAAAACCTATTCACTGCCTGTCCTGTGGACAGACAGATATGCACCTCCCACCGCAAGCGGCGGGCCCCTACCGGAGCCGCTTTAGTTACAACACTCAGACACAACCACCAGAAAAACCCCGGTCCCGCGCAGAACCGAAACCACAAAGCCCCCCGAAGGGCCGGAACAGAGTCGCTTTTAATTATGAATGTTGTAACTATACTCCATCATCGCTGTCAGTCTTCTCGCTGGAAGTATTGAGTACACGCTCGTAAGCGGCCCTCACGGCCCGCTAACGCGGAGATACGCCCCGACTTCGGGTAAACCCTCGTCGGGACCACTCCGACCGCGCACAGAAGCTCTGTCATGGCTGAAAGCGGGTATGGCTTAGCAGGGCCGGGGATGGGCAAGGTGAAATCTGTCAATCAGTACCGGCTTACGCCGGGCTTCGGCGGTTTTACTCCGGTATCATATGAAACAACAGAGTGCCGCCTTCCATGCCGCTGACGCGGCATATCCTGGTGACGATATCTGAATCGTTATATACTGTGTATATACGTAGTAATGACGAGGTGATAAATGGCACAGGTTAATATGAGTTTAAGAATCGACGCTGAACTGAAGGATGCTTTTATGGCCGCTGCAAAAAGCATGGACCGTAATGGCTCTCAATTAATCCGGGATTTTATGCGCCAGACCGTTGAACGGCAGCATAATACCTGGTTCCGTGACCAGGTTGCGGCAGGACGTCAGCAACTCGAGCGCGGCGATGTGCTTCCCCATGACATGGTCGAATCTTCTGCTGCTGCATGGCGGGATGAAATGAGCAGGAAGGTTGCCGATAAATGATGGAGATATTCTGGACCATGCTGGCCAGCCAGGACAGGAAGCGCATTCGTGAGTACATTGCGGAGCAGAACCTGATGGCCGCCATTGAACTGGACGAACGGATTGGTTATTCAGCCAGCAGCCTGGCCGGGCAGCCGTATAAAGGCCGCAACGGTCGTGTGGAAGGTACCCGGGAACTGGTTATTCACCCGCATTTTGTTCTGGTTTATGAGGTCGACAGCCAGTGGGGAAAAGTATATATCCTGCGTGTATTGCATACTGCACAGAAGTGGCCATAGAGGGGCTGTCCGGATATAAAAACGTCTGACGGAGATGCAAGAACCATGAATAATGATGAGCTGGTCACCAGACGTGCGCAGGCGATTGCCGAAGACAGGTGTTTCTCGAAAGGACGTCTGCGCGATGAATTCAGAATGAAGCCAGCCCCCGGTGCTGAGCCGGTTAAGTGGTATAAAAATACTTATGGTGGCAGGTTCGCTGTATACCGAATTGCAGACTGTGTTCCGATGCGTGAGAAACGCCCTCTGACGAGTAAACAACAGCTGGCTGGCCAGCGGCTTTCCGTTTTATCCCGACTAAACAGCACCAGTGGCCGGATGGCACGGCAGGCATATGACTGGCTGAGTCTGGCACCGCTCTTTCTGGATACTGAAACGACAGGACTGGATAATACCGCGGAAGCCCTGGAAATCGGCCTGACCGATGCGGCCGGTCAGGTGGTATTTGAAACCAGGCTGAAGCCCACGGTCGCCATCGGGGCGCAGGCCGCCGCCGTGCATGGTATCAGTGAGCAGGCACTCTGTGGCGCACCATCATGGACAGATGTGGCTCGGCAACTGCGTCATGCAATCGGGGACCGACCAGTAATTATCTTTAATGCCCGGTTCGATATCCGCATTCTGAAACAGACTGCTGCCGCACATAGCGATCCGGCTGACTGGCTGGAAGAACTGACGGTATATTGTGCGATGGAGCTGGCTGCAGGATATTATAGGGCCACCAACCGCTATGGCACGATTTCACTGGCCAGTGCTGCCAGCCAGGCCGGACTGACCTGGGAAGGGCAGGCACACTCAGCGATCGCCGACGCACGGATGGCGGCAGGGGTGGTAAACGCTATTGCTGCATATCATCTGGAACTGCTGCAGGAACAGGCCCGGCTGAAAATCTGACCGACTGGCCTGTATACCGCAATCATTTACGTTATCCAGACGTAAATCCGCCGCTTGTTTCTGTCAGTATGTTAATGCTAATGTATGCGTACATTAGCATTAATGAGGGATGATATGTGAGAAATAAAACCAGGGAGGCCATGCGGCTTTTTTTAGGCGGCAGGTGCTACACGGCTGAAAAACTTGAAAAGGATTATCTGGCTGAAGTGGCTAATTACAGTAATGACCGCTGGGAAGCACCGCAACGTGCCGCACGCCTGGCTGCCAGCGTAAAGCGTTACAAGACATCAGAAATGCTGCGCTTTATTTTTGCTACCATTGCCTATGATCCCGATCCAGATTTAACCCCGCTGACTGTGAGACGTTTGTGCAAGGCATTGTTCGGCAGAACCGGAAGCCAGTGGCTGGTTGTTGAAGTTTTTGGGGAGAAGGGGCGTCAGCACCGCAGCGCGGACAGCAATCCGGAGATGGTGGAAAAAATGGCTGCCAGATATCGTCATGCCGCCGAACTACACTGGTCCGCAACGCTGGCAGAAATTGAACGGGTAAAGCGGCTTTATCAGACGAAAATTAAGAAATCCAAAAAAGAAGTGGGTTGACGGCCATTGTTATTCTTTTCCTTCATCATTAATGCTAATGTATGCATACATTAGCATTAATGTATGGTGCGTTAAACGTACAATAATTTCGAATATCCAAACTGATCTCATACACGCTTGTAAGCGGCCCTCACGGCCCGCTTACGCGGATTAAGATAATATTTCCTGTTCATCAGCCAGCCTCCTGTTCTCCCTTTCTTTTGTCAGTGTACCGGTGCATGACAACATAATCACAGCATGATAATAATAATCAATAACAATAAGCTGTGTCACGTTTACATCATGGAACGGAGGTGCTCCTGTGACCTTTGAGCATAAAAAAGCCCGGGCCATTGCCCTGATGGACAGCAAAAAGATGTGGCGGAGCAATTATGCCCCTCCTCTTCTGCGTATTCTCTGGCGGCTGGGTATCCGGCTTCCGCCATTACCCTTTATGCCGTTCTGGCAGGTCACTGTGCTGACGGGGGGCTTATGGGGCATTTCCTGGGGATGTGCAATGTGGTTTATCTACTGGGGGCCGTCAGGAATGGTGGCAGGTGAGGCCATTATTATAAGTATCACGGGGAGTTTTTTGTTCGGACTGCTCATGGCCTCTTTCCACTGGTGGCGCAGGAAAGTTAACCTGCTGCCATCATGGGATGATGTGTAAACCGTGCTGGCATGTTTTTACGGAGTGACGCTTTCATTAACCTGTACACGAACTTCTATTCCGGCATCATGACAGGCCTGCAGCCACTGCGCCACTTCCAGCGGATCGCCCTCCCGGCGTACCACTCTGCCTTCTTTATTCCATAACTGCAGACAGGTGCTGCCGTCGAGACGAACCACAAAATCCCCACGGCAGGCCTGATACGTTATGCCGTTCAGCTCCACCGCCAGATCAGTGGCAGAAGTGCCGCCTGCGGGCAGACCTGCTGCCGGGACCAGAGGCAGTACGACGACTTCTGCCGCACGCTGTTCTGCCCGGATGCGGTCCTGTTCTGCCAGCAGCAGAGGCTGTGCCACGGCCCGGCCGGCGTCCGTCAGCTCCACTGCCAGCTGCAGGTTCGGAGCGCGCAGGGTACGCAGCCAGCCGGCATCCTCCAGGCGACGGCAGGAGGCGCGCAGGTTTGGCCCGTAGACCGGGGCTTCCCCGCTTCGCTCCAGCACCCGTTCTATGTCCCGCGTCAGCACGGGTCCCGGCCGTTTTTCATCAAGGGCAGCCAGCACAATCAGCACTCTCCGCTGCAGTGGCGACGGTCGGCGGCTCTGGGTCATTACCTGTCATCCTCCGGCCAGATGAGGTTTCTGAGGCGCTGAAAGTCGGCGTCAATGAGCTCCTGTCTCTTTATGGCATTCATTGAGGCATAGCCATTTATGGCCAGTTCATGCCAGAAGATCAGCACGGCTCCGGCTTTGGCTGACTCGCAGAGATAAATCGCGCCCTGGCTGTCTAGATTGCATTCCCGGATGCGTCGTTCCGCAAACCGGGTCAGTTGTTCATAGCTGAGTGAAAACGTCATTTCCTGATCCATCCTGCACGCCCCATCTGATAATGTTCTGACAGGTAAAAATCATATCATGTATGATTTGTGTGCTCCTGATTTCTGACAATATCAGATATTGTTTCATTTTTAATGATTAAAATCATATCTGATATGATTTTATGTGTGTTGCTAAATTATCATATTCTTTGCCCGTTTCCCGCCGTGCAGATCCGGTTTCCGGCTGAAGTGGATCCAGACCTGATTTGTTGCTGAGTATCGGTAAAAGAGCGGCTTATAAGCTATTCTGAAACATGGCAAGTGAATCTGGGCTGTATAATTCCGGCAAGTGTCATCTGTATTTAAAGGTCGTGTGAGTATGAAATTTATGGAATGTGCTGTCCGGGATGTGATTTATGGGACCAATGTCCGTATTGTCAAACCGGTCAACATTTATGAATGTGAACTCAGGGACTGGATTTGCCCCTATATTTCCAGACACCTGTTATCACTTAACCCATTACTGGCTTGCTGCCGTAGATATTCCCGTGGCGAGCGATAACCCAGTGCACTATGCGGATGCCATTCGTTATAATGCTCGAACGCCTCTGCAAGGTTCTTTGCTGCCGTTAACCCGTCTGGTTTGGGCATGACACTGATGTAGTCACGCTTTATCGTTTTCACGAAGCTCTCTGCTATGCCGTTACTCTCCGGACTCCGCACCGCCGTGCTCTTCGGTTCAAGCCCCAACATCCGGGCAAACTGCCGTGTTTCATTAGCCCGGTAGCATGAACCATTATCCGTCAGCCACTCTACTGGAGACGCCGGAAGCTCGTTGCCGAAGCGGCGTTCCACCGCTCCCAGCATGACGTCCTGTACTGTTTCACTGTTGAAGCCGCCCGTAGTGACCGCCCAGTGCAGTGCCTCACGGTCACAGCAGTCCAGCGCGAACGTGACTCGCAGTTTTTCTCCGTTATCACAGCGGAACTCGAACCCGTCAGAGCACCATCGCTGATTACTTTCTTTCCCAGCCACTCTGCCTGTATGTGCCCGTTTCGATGGCGGTACAGCAGGTTTTCGCTCAAGCAACAGCGCATTCTGGCGCATGATCCGGTAAACACGTTTGGCATTGATCGCAGGCATACCATCAAGTTCTGCCTGTCTGCGAAGCAGCGCCCATACCCGACGATAACCATACGTGGGCAGCTCTCCGATAACATGGTGTATACGGAGAAGCACATCCGTATCATCAGTG
>NZ_SZXD01000005.1:0-1816 GCF_005281115.1 Citrobacter sp. wls710 | reverse complement strand
AGGCATAAGCAGGAGAACAACAAAACAGACAGTAATCAGAGCAGCAGAAAAAAGAAGAACAGTAGCAGTAGCAGTAGCAGTAGCAGTAGCAGGAACAACAACATCATCAGTAACAGGCAAATGACAGGTCTGAAAAGACAGAAGCCCACAGCAGAACGTCCGCGTAATGAAAGGGGCGGCGCGTAAGCGCGGCCCCTTTCAGCGCCACCGGCGCGCGGTCTTTTCCCGGCGCGGGCAGACGGGCATTTATCCTCCCGCCTGCCCGGAGTCATCAGGCACGCAGACGAATAATCATCGTCGGAACACGGGTATAAGCAAATGTGCCGCACGGCAGCACCTCGCGGACATCAGAAAACGGTAACAGCTTCTCCTGCTGGCGCGGCCCGTTCAGACAGACGGCAACCAGCACACCACCCGGACGCAACAGGGAAAAAGCCCGCAGGATATGCCGGATATCCTGCCCGTGACTGAACGGCGGATTCATGATAATCCGGCTGTAATACTGCACCGGCTGCCATTCCATGAAGTCGCCACACTGAACCCTGACACCGTTAAAATTATCCCGCAGATACCGGACCAGCCCGCTGTTAATCTCCACCGCATCACACATGGCCCCCGGCGCGACATGACGAATCGCCCGCAGTATGGCCCCGGTGCCGGCAGAGGGTTCCAGAATGTGATCACGGTTGCTGATCTCCGCCAGCGTCACCAGGCGATCACAGACCGGGGCAGGAGTCACAAAAAGCTGAGATTCAGCCCGGATTTCAGCAACCGGCGCGGCGTTATCCAGCCTTGCGCGCATCAGCCGGATACGTTCTTTTAACTGACTGTGCATATCATTATCTCCGTCATCCCCCGGGGATTTCCCGGGGGGATATACCTTATTTCTGCGGGATTTCCGTGATTTTCATGTCGGTGATATACACATTCACCAGGCGGAAATTATTGTCCATTGTGCGGCGGTAGCGGTATGCCCCGTGGTCTTCTGTCTCTGCCACACTGCGCACGGCCTTACAGTCCCGGGGCAGGGCGGCCCACTGCGCCTTTGTCATTTCCCGGAAACCTTCCCCCGGATAGTTGACTACCGGCGGACGCTTCGCGGCCTGGCTGGCGACGGCAGCCTCTTCTGCCGATGGTGCTTTGTAGTCCGTGATGCGATCGGGCGTCACTTTCATCGTGCCGCTGTACCCGAGAAAACTGTAATTCGGCGTTGTGACTGAACTCACCGCCCCGTTGCTTTTGTTCACGCGGATGATGGTCAGCCACTCGCCCCGGCTGAAAACCTGTCCGCCCGGCTCAAAATCCTGTGTCCGGGTAACCACGCCGCCGCTTTCGTCCAGCATGGCACGCTCATAGATCAGGCGGTTCTGATAGTGGTTAACCCAGCGTTGCTGATGCTGAATCTGCCGTTCATGACAGCGGATCGCAATTTCGCGGGCCTGCTCCGTGGTGATGATGTCATCATCCAGGGCCGACCATAACGATCGACTTCCTTCATACTGGCTTTTTTCTGCCGGGCGCGGATACGTATCCAGCGGGAAACAGGCGCTGATATGGTCATGACTGCTGATGAGTTTTGCCATATTCAGATCCAGCGATTCAGCCCGCCACATCGTCAGATATTTCTGCGACTGTGCGATGGTCTTTTCAGCCTTGCGCAAATCAGCTTCGATTTTTTTGATACGACGCCAGCGAACGTCCGGACGTTCTTTATACTTCGCGTGAAGCAGTGCCGACCGCGCACGTTCTTCCCAGTATTCCGCACGTTCAAAGAGCATCACGGCACGTTTCATGCCGTTTTCAATACGCTGCGCAT
>NZ_SZXD01000008.1:0-87251 GCF_005281115.1 Citrobacter sp. wls710 | reverse complement strand
TTGTCTGGTGATTCAGGGGGCCAGTCTACTATGCAACCTGTTGGTACGTTTGCTCTTATGCGTATTGATACCTCAAATGGTGTGATTGAGGTGGGGCATATTTCTTACTCCGTACGCATGAAACGCACACGAATCTCAACGGAAGTCATCTCATTGCTTTTAAAGTACGTTTTTGCGGATCTGGGCTATCGCCGTTTTGAATGGAAATGCGATGCGCTTAATGCGCCTTCCCGTGGGGCGGCGGAGCGCTTTGGCTTCAGTTTTGAAGGCATATTTCGTCAGGCTGTCGTCACGCGGGGGCGGAATCGAGATACTGCATGGTACTCAATCATTGACGGTGAGTACCCGACACTCCGACCGGCCTACGATATGTGGCTCGATGAGCATAATTTTGACAACCAGGGACGGCAGATTCAGCGTCTTGGCGAGCTGATGGAAAGGGGATAAAAAAGCTCCCCGAGAAACCGAGGAGCCAGAAAGCGTAGCGCACGCGCAGTATTATTTCTGCCGCGACTCAAGCCAGACCAGCGCCAGCGTGGAGAACGCGCACATCAGCAGAATGCTGACAAACCAAAACAGATACCACATCTTATAGTCCTCCCGGGTAAATTTCGTGGTTGTGGCGGCGGATCGTTTCTAGATTGATTCGCCCCAGCATCTTGTAATAACTCCAGGCGGTATAAAGCAGCACTATCGGTAGAAAAATCAGCACAATAACCAGCATGATACTGAGCGTCATCTGGCTGGAGGTACTGTCCCACACCGTCAGGCTGGAGAGGGGTTGCACGCTTGAAGGCATCACAAACGGAAACAGGGTGATTCCGGCGGTGAAGATCACGCAGGCCTGGGTCAGGGAAGCGCACAAAAATCCCCATACGGCCCGACGTTGCCCGCAGGCATAGATCGCGAGCATTGGGAAAATCATGCCAGCTAGCGGAATAATCAACAGTAGTGGTGACTGATAAAAGTGCGTCATCCACGCGCCTGGTGAGGTTGTTACCGCTTTTAATAGCGGGTTGGAAGGACCATTAGGATCCTGGCTAAGCAGCACAAAGCCATCAATTCCTGTCCACAACCAGTAACCGGCTAACAGGAAGCAGAGTACCACCAGCATTGCGCTGCGGCGGGTAGCGGACAGCGCGCGTTGGCGAACGATGCCTTCGGTTGTTAACTGGAGCCAAACGCCCCCTTGCAGAATAACCAGCATCAGGCTTAACGCGCCGCACAACAGGGCAAAGGGAGAGAGTAACTGCCAGAAGGTGCCCAGGTATTGCACGTGAAGCTGTGGTGTGAAGATAAAAGGCACACCCAAAAACAGGTTGCCGAACGCAATGCCGAAAATAACAGGCGGAACCAAACTGCCGATAACCAACCCGGTGTCCCATATTCTGCGCCAGTGCGCGTTGGCTATTTTACCGCGATAGTCAAAAGCTAATGGGCGAAAGAAAAGGGCGCATAGCACCAGAATCATCGCCACATAAAACCCCGAAAATGCGGCGGCATAGACCCGTGGCCAGGCGGCGAATAATGCGCCGCCCGCCAGAATGAGCCACACCTGATTACCTTCCCAGTGCGCCCCGACGCTATTGATTAACACCCGACGTTCATCATCGTTGCGCGCGATTAACGGCAACAGGCAGCCGACCCCCATATCAAATCCGTCAGTGACCATAAAGGCCACCAGAATGATGCCAATCAGCAGCCACCAAATGAGCCGCAGCGTTGCATAATCCAACATGATTATCTCCTTTATCCCTGTTGTTGTGCTGGTTGTTGACGTTGCATCGCATCGGGACCAAGACGCGCGTATTTTTGCATCAGGTAGACTTCGGCAATTAAAAACAGGGTGTAAAGCGTGAGGATTAGCCCCATTGAGAAGGCCATTTGGCCCACGCTCAGTGCGGAGTGGGCGTACCATGTCGGCAAAATATCTTGAATAGCCCATGGCTGACGGCCAAACTCCGTCATAAACCAGCCTGCTTCAATGGCAATCCACGGTAGCGGCAGACTCCACAGCGTCATGCGCAGTACCCAGCGATGCTGGTCGATACGCCAGCGTAAGGTTTGTATCAGCGCAATCGCCATCACCAGCAACAGCAGAGAACCGCATCCAATCATGATACGGAAACTCCAGAACACGGGGGCCACCTGCGGGATGGAGCCGCGTTGCGCGGCCTGATATTGCGCGGGCGTAACGTGGTTCATATCAGGCGCGTAGTTTGCCAACAGGATGCCGTAACCCAGATCATGTTCTACGGCGTGGAAAGCCTTCAACACCTGAGGCGTGCGGTTACCGTTGGCGATTTCCTGCAACAATAACCACGCTTCCCGGCCTCGTTGCAGGCGGGGAAGTGCGTCCGCCATCAGATTTTTTAGTCCCGGAACCGGGGTATCCAACGAGTGGGTTGCCAGGATGCCCAGCAGGGCCGGTATCTTCACAGAAAAGGCGTTACGCTCTTGTTCCTGCTGCGGCCAGGCTATCACATGAAAGGGCGCAGGCGCCGGTTCGGTTTGCCATTCGCCCTCCATTGCCGCCAGTTTTACCGGCTGGAGCCGGGCGACCTCATAGGCTGAACTGTCACCCAGTTGCAGGGTGCCGAGGATAGCCAGCGTGCCGAAAACGGAACCCACCGCGAAGGAGCGCAGAGCAAACTCGCGATTGCGACCACGCAGCAGATACCAGGCGCTGATGGACATCACAAACATGGCCCCCGTGACATAACCGGACATCACGGTATGGACAAATTTCACCTGGCTGACAGGGTTAAAGACCAGTTCGCTAAAACTGCTCATCTCCATGCGCAGGGTATCGATATTAAAGTGAGCACCGGTCGGGTATTGCATCCAGCCGTTAGCATTGAGGATCCACAGCGCCGAGATATTGGATCCAAACGCGACCAGCCAGGTCACCAGTAAGTGCTGGTACTTGTTTAAACGCTGCCAGCCGAAGAAGAACAGCCCGACGAAGGTGGATTCAAGAAAGAAAGCCATCAGGGCTTCCATCGCCAGCGGGGCGCCGAAAATATCGCCCACATAGTTGGAATAGAGCGACCAGTTAGTGCCGAACTGAAACTCCATGGTCAGGCCGGTAGCAACGCCGAGCGCAAAGTTAATACCGAATAATTTTCCCCAGAAACGCGTCATGTCGCGGTAGATGGTTTTGCCGGTCACCACGAACAGGGTTTCCATGATGGCCAGCAAAAATATCAGCCCCAGCGTCAGGGGAACAAACAGAAAATGGTACAGCGCGGTCAGCGCAAACTGCCAGCGCGATAAGTCAATGACGTCCCACATGCGAACTCCATCAGGCATTAGAGAGTGAATAGATAAAGAAGAAAACGTTAGACCCGCAGCAGAAAAGTACGCGGGTCTTAAAGAGGGAGTCAGGCAGGCGGGCCGGATGCCAGCCAGGCGCAGACTTCATCCAGGCGCTCGAGCGAGTCGAGCAGATCTTCCGGCGCAGCCAGTACCAGTTCCGGTAATGGGCAGATCTCATAACTCTCTAGCAAAAGCCCTTTCAGGGTATCCAGACAGCGCACATGCCAGACATGGCGCAGCGCCGTGGCGTCGATTTGGCTCTCGCCGTAGCCGATGGTGCGGATCTGAATGTGCCCTTCGCCACACAGATT
The DNA here is from genome assembly GCF_005281115.1 of Citrobacter sp. wls710. Lineage (NCBI taxonomy): Bacteria > Pseudomonadati > Pseudomonadota > Gammaproteobacteria > Enterobacterales > Enterobacteriaceae > Citrobacter > Citrobacter sp. wls710. The sequence goes on along the minus strand of NZ_SZXD01000008.1, from coordinate 83,622 downwards.
GGCGAGGAATCGGCGATCCGCATCGCTAACAGGCAGTTGGGTGAGGTTAATGCTATGGGGAAGCGTGGCCGGATCGCGCACGTGCGCCAGCAGTTCCTGGGCCAGCGTCAGGCCATTCATCAATCCGTCGATGGGCGGAGGCAGCAGGCTATCGTCCGGCAGCGTATTGAGTGTTGCCGCCTGCCATAGCGCCTGCGGCGCGCTACCTGCTTCCAGATGTTCCACCCATTGGCCCTTGTCATTCTGACAGCGCACTCGCCAGATGCCGCAGAAAATCGATTCCTGAATTTCGCTTTCCCTGCCGTCAGCATGCTGGATGCGTATGGAAACTTCGCCTTCACCGAGCAGCGTATTTAAAAACGTGAGATCGTCGGCGTTGAGCGTGGATAAATCCCATCTCAGTACGTCCTGTTTGGCGGGAATTTTCCGGGTGAGCTGGTGGCGAACATCGGCTAACAATGCCATCACCGCCGGGCTGTGCGGGCAGTTTTCCAGCATCGCCATGCTGGGATCGCAGTTGACCTGGCAGGTGAGCGGCAGAGGATTCATACTGAAGCTGTCGTCACCCGGCTGTGTGCCCGGCCCCAGCAGATGAAAAAAGGTTTCGCTCATCTCGCTGGCTCCGGCGGTATCTGTTCTTCAACTAAGGGACGCATCAGGTTGAGCAGGTCGGTCCAGGGGTGGATGCCGCTGAGAATGCCGCGCAGCTCGCCGTGGATAAACACCAGGGTGGCCGGGAAGCGGAACACGCTAAAACGATCGCCGATCGCCTCGCTGTGTTCGAGATCGGCCATGGCTATTTGCCAGGCAAACTGGGGAAACTCGCGCAGTAACTCGGCAATCATGACCGGGTTATCGCTGACTTCCGGCGTGCGGCGGGGATCGCTGCTGAGCAGGACCACGCCATCACGCACGCGGGTTACCCAGTCATCCAGTTCAGACGCGCTTAGCGGTTGCCAGCCACGCGCCAGCATACGTTGCCATAACGCAGAAAATGGGGTGTCATTCGACATATTGTTTATTCCTCCAGCGTCACGCGATACTGGCGAATACGCACGCCTTCATAGTTTTCCATCGACAGGCATTCATAGTTCAGGCAACGCGTTTCCTCGTTTCTCTGTGGCGCGATACCCCACGCGGCCAGCTGCGTAAGCGCGGCTTGTTCCGCCGCCGGGAGCTGAGCGCGTGCGATGTCGGTCAGGCTACCGCCATAGTCGTCCAGTTGTACCGGCTGCAGTCCCACGAGGGCGATGTGCGCGGGGAGATGGCCGCGAATATCTGCCAGAGCCAGCACTTCGGAGAAGCTGTTCTGGTGCAGACTCATTTTTTTGGCGCTGAGGTAACTGGGGACTTTGTCACCGGCGTAGGTTTGCAGGGTGCCCGGCGCGAGTCCGTAGTCGATGGCGTCCAGCAGCAGCAAATGGCTGGCCTGTTCAACGTAGCCCAGCAGATTCAGCCCCTGGGTGCCGCCATCGACAATCTCTACCCATTCTGGCCAGTGATAGTGGGCGTACAGGCGCTCCGCGAGGCGAATGCCAAACCCTTCGTCTGCCCACAGCAGGTTGCCTAAGCCCATCACGATGACGTGAGGTTCGCTCATGACGCCTCCTTGTTGCGCTGACGTTTGGCAAATTTGTGGCTACGATAGCCGTTGACCATGGTCGAGATGACGGTATCGTCGGACATGATGTCCTCGCGGATAGCCATGTACACATGACCTATGATGAAGGCGGCGATGAACCACATTCCTAGCCGGTGCCAGCTGTGAATATCGAGAGAGTTGCCGCCGGTCCAGTAGAAAAACTCCGTCACATAGCGGAAGGGAGTGAAAATGGCGTACTGGCTATGCTCGCTGTATAAGGCAAAACCGGTCAGGATCATAAAAACGGAGAGCAGGAAATAGCCAAACATCGCTGCCTGCGCAACGGGGTTATGTCCGATATCCTCTCCTGGTTTCTTTTCCAGAAACAGATACCAGCGCACCACCGAAAACGCCCCCTGCCACCACCTGCGACGCCAGACCGGCACAATAAACAACTCGCGTGAATAACGGTTACCGACAAAGGCCCAGTAAATGCGCATCAGCAGGATCACCGTGAACACCATGGCGGCGGCGAAATGCGCCAGCCGGATGTCGCCCATATAGAACAGATAGGTGGCCTCGCCGCTGACCGATGGCAGCGGTCGGCCAATAAAGTATCCGGTCACCATCAAAACCAACATGCAGCCTACAGTCAGCCAGTGCCACAAGCGAACAGGCGCTTCAAACACATAGTGGCTGACGGCGGTATCACGCGCCTCCCCGACGCGTGGGGATATCTTTCCAGTCATCGTTCCTTTTCCTCAACGCTTAGCGAATCTGGACTGCGATCAGTTCGCTGCCGTCGTCGCCAAGCACGTGGGTTGAACAGGCCAGGCAGGGGTCGAAGCTGTGCAAGGTGCGCAGGATCTCCAGTGGTTGATCCGGTATCGCCATTTGGGTACCCATCAGCGCCGCCTCGTAAGCGCCAATTTGTCCTTTTGGATCGCGCGGGCTGGCGTTCCAGGTGGTTGGCACTACGCACTGATACAGATCGATTTTCTGGTCGCGAATCGATGCCCAGTGGCCTAATGCTCCGCGCGGCGCCTCGGTAAAACCGATCCCGCGGCAGTGCTGCGGCCAGCTTGCTGGCTCCCATTTTTCGGTATTCGCCGTCGCCAGGTTGCCGTTTTTCAGGTTGGTCATCAGCTTGTCGAAGAAGTATTGCAGCTTGCTCACGGCCCACTGCGCTTCGTGCGCCCGGCACAGAATACGGCCCAGCGTCGACTGCATGCCCGACAGCGGCAGCTTGAGGGCCGACATCATGCGATCCACGGATTCAATCGTCGCGGCATCCCCTTTGTGATAGGCAATCAGCGTGCGCGCCAACGGCCCAACCTCCATGGCGTGTCCCCGCCAGCGCGGGGCTTTGATCCACGAGTAACGTTCCTGCTCGTTGAGCTGCTGGATATTAATATCGCTGCCTTTCACATCGCCGGGGTTATACCAGGGTTCGGTAATGCCTTCGAAGGGGTGGCGCCCCAACTGATCATCCGGGTAACGGTACCAGGCGTGATCGACAAACTCCTGAATTTGCTGCTGATCGGCGAGGTCCACAGGCAATACGTTGTTAAAATCACCATTAATCACCGCGCCGCCTGGCATCAACAGGCTTTTGTCGCTGAAGTCATTGGCGATGTCCGGGAACGCGCCGTAGCTCAAAACGCATTTATCAGAAAGCCCGGTACCAATCTGGCTCCAGGGTTTATTGAACTGGCCGATAGCCAGCGCGTCAGGCACCATGACGTTGTTAATAAAGTCAGCGGTGCGGGTGATGATCGACTGCACCAGGTTCAGGCGTTCCATATCGACCGCGCCTACTGCGCCACTCTGATCGATATTGATAGCGCACGGCATACCCCCGACAATCCAGTTAGGATGGGGGTTTTTACCGCCAAACACCGTATGGATTTTGATAATCTCGCGTTGAAAGTCGAGCGCTTCCAAATAGTGGGCAAAGCCCATCAGATTAGCCTCTGGCGATAGCTTGTACTGCGGATGGCCCCAATAACCGTTGCGGAAAATCCCCAATTGACCGCCTTCGACAAATTTCTTCAGCCGATTTTGGACGTCAAAGAAGTAGCCTGGTGAGGACATCGGCCAGGCAGAAAGGCTCTGCGCCAGTTGCGATGTGGCGCGCGGATCTGCTTTCAGAGCATTCAACACGTCAATCCAGTCCATTCCGGCTAACTGATAAAAGTGCACCAGATGGTCGTGGCACCACAGCGTGGCCAGCATAATGTTGCGAATGATGTTGGCGTTGTCGGGCACCTTAATGCCAATGGCATCTTCAATGGCGTAGACAGAGGCAAGGGCATGTACGCCGGTGCACACCCCGCAAATTCGTTCGACAAATGCCCATGCGTCGCGCGGGTCGCGACCCTGAAGAATGATCTCCAGTCCGCGGAACATGGTGCCGCAAGAAACCGCGTTGGTGATGATGTTCTGCTCATCAATGTTCACTTCACAACGCATATGACCTTCAATGCGCGTAATGGGATCCACAACCAGACGGCGACCGGCATTGTTTAAGGTATATCCCTGGGTTTGATACGAATGGCTCATGCCTGTTTATCCTCATTGTCTGACGACTGCTGTCTGGCGTCGGCTAATTGCTGTTTGTGGCGGTTGTGTTGGTTGACGGCGCTGGCGACTGCGTGGACGCCGACGCCGGCAGCCACGACGCCAAGCGCGGTGAGGCCGACGGTATCGGCGGTTGAATGTGTCCCGATCTGTGGAATATCGACCACGCGGCTATAGAACGAACCGCGATCCCAGAAGCCGTTTTCCGAACATCCCAGACAACCGTGGCCGGACTGGATGGGGAAGGAAACGCCGCCATTCCAGCGGGTGGTGGAGCAGGCGTTGTAGGTGGTTGGCCCTTTACAGCCCATTTTGTACAGGCAATAGCCTTTGCGGGCGGCGTCATCGTCCCAGCTTTCCACGAACTCCCCGGCGTCAAAGTGGGCGCGGCGGTAGCATTTGTCGTGAATACGCTGGCCGTAGAACATCAGTGGACGCCCCAGACGGTCGAGTTCCGGCAGACGATCAAAGGTGACCATGTAGGTAATGATGGCGCTCATAACATCAGGAATCGGCGGGCAGCCGGGGACTTTCACGATCGGCTTATCGGTGATCACTTTATCGATCGGGGTTGCCTGGGTGGGGTTAGGCCGGGCAGCCTGCACGCAGCCCCAGGAGGCACAGGTGCCCCAGGCGATAATCGCGCTGGCTCCGGCGGCGGCGCGTTTGAGTTTTTCCACAAAGGGTCTTCCGCCGCTAATGCAGAACATCCCTTGTTCACCTAGCGGAGGATTACCTTCGACGGCCAGAATGTAGCGGCCGTGGTACTGGCGCAGAATGTCTTCAAATACCTCTTCGGCCTGCGTTCCGGCGGCGGCCATCAGCGTGTCGTCGTAATCGAGGGAAATCAGAGAGAGGATGACGTCTTTGGCAAGTGGGTGAGAGGAGCGGATAAATGATTCGGTGCAGCAGGTGCATTCCAGCCCGTGGATCCAGACTACCGGGATCCGGGGTTTGTTCTCCAGCGCCCAGGCAATTCTGGGCGTCATTCCGGCTCCCAACCCCAGCGATGTAGCCGCGAGGCTACAATATTTAAGAAAACTGCGTCGGCTCACTCCCTTCCGGCGCATCGCCTGATAAAAGGTCTCCTCATTATTCGTATTCATAACACGCGTTTCTTCCCCCGTTGAGTTCTGGCGCACGCCGCCAGCGATATCTAAAAAAGCGTATCCGATTAGAGGAGAGAAACAATGCGAAGAGTGTGGTTATGTCCTATAGCGATATATTCGTGACTGTTATCTGTTTTTCACCGACCGGGAATAAAAAAACGCACAGGGGAGACCGCCCTGTGCGTCGGGTTTATCGCGGAAGAACTTAAACCCCAAGGCGATCGCGTAAGCTGTAATAGGCCGCCCCCATGGCGGTAAACGGAATGCGCAGGCTGCGGCCTCCCGGGAACGGGTAGTGTGGCAGGTTGGCGAATGCGTCAAAGCGCTCGGCATCCCCGCGCAGCAGTTCGGAAATCAGGCGTCCAGCCAGATGGGTACAGGTCACGCCGTGACCGCTGTAGCCCTGCATATAGTAAATATTGGTATCAAGGCGGCCGAACTGCGGCATGCGTGATAACGTCAACAGGAAATTACCGGTCCAGCGGTAATCAATTTTTACCCCCCGCAATTGCGGGAAGGTCTTCAGCAGATTCGGCATCACCAGGCGTTCAATATCGTTCGGATCGCGTGCGCCGTAGACCACACCGCCGCCGTACAGCAGGCGGTTATCGCCGGTCAGACGGTAGTAATCCAGCAGGTAGTTACAATCTTCCACACAGTAGTTTTTTGGGATCAGCGAACGCGCCATTTCAGCTGACAATGGTTCGGTGGTTAACACCTGCGTGCCGCACGGCATGCTGCTTTTTGCCAGCGCCGGTTCCAGTTTGTCGCCGAGGTAGGCGTTGCCCGCGACGATCACAAAACGGGCCGTCACCTGACCTTTTTCCGTACTGACCACCGCCGGGCTGGTGTGTTGAATACGGGTGACCGGCGATTGTTCGAAGACGCGCCCGCCGTTCAGACGAATAGCGTTAGCTTCGCCGATAGCCAGATTGAGCGGATGAATATGACCACCGCTATGGTCGAGCAGCGCGCCGACATAACGATCGCTACTGACTTCGCGGCGAATTTCGCTGCTGTCTAACAGTTCAAGCTGCGTGTTGCCGTAGCGTTCCCAGTTCGACTTCTGCTCTTCCAGCGTTTCCATCTGCTTATGGTTCAGCGCCACAAACAGCCCGCCGGGGCGATAGTCACAGTCAATCTGATAACGCTTGATGCGTTCGCGAATGATATCGCCGCCTTCAAACATCATGCTGCCGAGCATTTTGGCGGCATCCGGGCCGTAGCTGCGTTCGATAACATCAATATCGCGACTGTAAGAGTTAACCAACTGGCCGCCGTTGCGTCCGCTGGCCCCAAAACCAATACGCGCGGATTCCAGTAGCACCACGTCATAACCCATTTCCGCTAAATGCAGGGCGGAGGAGAGTCCGGTATAGCCACCGCCCACGACACAGACATCACAGCTAACCGATTCGCTAAGGGTGGGAAACGGTTCGTACTGATTGGCGCTTGCGGCGTAATAACTGCTGGTATGTTCAGTCATGATTAAGGCTCCAGGGAGATCCAAATGGTTTTCAGTTCGCTAAATTTTTCCAGGGCATGCAAGGACTTATCGCGCCCGTTGCCGCTTTGCTTATAACCGCCGAACGGCACGGTCATATCACCGTCGTTGTAGTTATTCACGAAGACCGAACCGGCCTTCAGGCGACGACTCATGCGATGGGCGCGCGACAAATCGCGGGTCCAGACCGCGGCACCCAGGCCGTAGTCGCTGTCGTTGGCCAGCGCCAGGGCTTCGGCTTCGCTGCTAAAACGGGTGATGACCAGTACCGGGCCGAAGATCTCATCGCGGCTGACGTGGGCTTGCGGCGGGGTATCGACAAAAATCGTCGGGCCGATAGCCGCCGGATGGACATGGCTGCGGCCATCCAGCGCCAGCGTGCCTTGCGTTTCACCGTCGCGAATAAAGGTGTCCACGGTGTCAGCATGCGCATTGTCGATAAGCGTGCCCATCGTGGTTTCAGGATCCAGCGGGTTGCCCGGCTGCCAGTTTTTCGCCTGCTCTTTCAACAGCGCGATAAATTCGTCGGCAATACTCTCTTCCAGCAGCAGACGCGTACCGGCGATACAGACCTGACCCTGGTTGTAGAAAATGCCTGCCGCGGCAGTGGCGGCGGCTTTTGGTAGATCCGGGCAGTCGGCAAACACGATGTTGGCGCTTTTACCGCCAGCTTCCAGCCAAACGCGTTTCATGTTGCTGTCGCCAGCATCTTTTAGCAGTTGCTTGCCGGTGCGGGTTGAGCCAGTAAAAGTGATCACATCGACATCCGGATGCTGCGACAACGCCTGGCCTGCTTCGTGGCCATACCCGCTAACCACGCTGAGAACGCCATCGGGCAAACCCGCTTTTTTAGCCAGCGCCGCAAGGCGAATGGCGGTCAGCGGGGATTTCTCCGAGGGTTTGAGGATCACGCTGTTACCGGCGGCCAGCGCGGGGCCAAGTTTCCAACAGGCCAGTAGCAGGGGAAAGTTCCACGGAACGATAGCCGCGATCACGCCCACTGGTTCGCGCACAATCAGCGCCAGATCGTTTACCGAGGTGGTGGCAACTTCGCCATAGACTTTATCAATAGCTTCGGCGTACCACCGGATGGCGCGCGCCGCACCTGGAATATCATCACGCAGGCTATGGCGAATCGGTTTACCGGTGTCGAGCGTTTCCAGTAGCGCCAGCTCCTCGTGATGCTGCTCCATTAAATCTGCAAGCTTGTGCAGAACCGCCTTGCGCTCAGCGGGTGATGCCTGCGACCAGTCACCGCGTTCAAAGACGGCGCGGGCGGCGGTGACCGCACGATCCACATCCGCTTTTTTGCCGCGGGCGACTTTGGCGAGTGGGCGCTGTCCGGCCGGATCCTGAGTAATAAAGGTTTCGTTATCGGCGGCGGCGCAATATTCGCCGTTAATAAATAAACGGGTTTCCGGCGAATAATGGCTGGCTTTCTCACGCCAATATTTAAGGTTCTGAAAGTTCATAGCTACTCCTTTTATATCAATAAGATAAAGTTCGTTGCTGATCTTTTTCAGGCAAAATCAGGCTGCACGATGCCTCAGGGATTTACCCTGTTAATGCGCGTTATTTAAGAAGGCCTGAGAAACTCAGGCCGCTACTTATTAGAATGTGGTGGGAGTGTGGGCACTGATAATGCGGCAGATCCCTGCCGAGGTGTTGCTGAAGCTGTGTGGAATGCCGGTGTTAATGGCATAACTTTGCCCTTCAACAAGATGATACGTTTGACCGTTGATGGTCAAAACCACTTCACCTTCCAGTATTGTGCCAATCTCTTCACCCTGGTGCTTAATTCTCTCCCCGGTTGTCGTGCCTGGCTGATAGGTTTCAAACATCATTGCCAGCGTACGATTCGGATTTCCGTTGTGAACTAACTTCATGGATACTCCCTGACTCCCGATCTCAATCAAATCCTCCTGATTGATAACCACCTGCGGTTCGTCAGGCTTTTCCGGTTCCGCGAAGAACTCGGAGAGCGACAGCCCATATACTTTCAATAGCTTTTGCAGCGTACTGATGGCAGGACTGACTTTATCCTGCTCTATGGTGCTGATGGCGCTATGCGTCAACCCAGACAGTTCGGCGGCACGACGCTGCGAAAGACCCAATTGCTGGCGGATCTCTGACAAACGTTTACCCGGCGCCAGGCCGTCATCGCTCATAATTGCATTTCCTTAACAGTAGTGGTCAGAGTCGCTGTTTTTCAGCGAGGTGGTTCTGACAAGCGGTGATAAAACCTTCAAGTAACAAACGCGACAGGGCGTATTCGCTACTGTTCCATTCCGGGTGCCACTGCACGCCGAGCGCGAAAGGATGGTCGTGAACGCTGGCAGCTTCCACTAATCCATCCTGCGAGCGTGCTTCCACGCGCAGCTGCGGGCCAAGGGTTTTTGCACCCTGACCATGTAAGGAGTTAACCCAAAACGTGCTGCAACCTGGTATTAATTGCGACAGCAATCCTCCCTGTTGAACCTGGACTTCATGAGATGGGGCGTACTGCTGCTCCACCGGGAGTTCCGCATCTTCACGATGCTCCAGGAACTGCGAGTGATCGCACAGGCGACGATACAGAGTCCCGCCAGTGGCGACAACTAATTCCTGTAAGCCCCGGCAGATGGCGAAAATGGGAATGCGCCTTTCGAGCCCGGCGGTAATTAGCGCCATGCTCAGAAGATCACGCCCCGGATCGGCGTCAGACTCATCGCCATTTTCACCATAGAGGTGCGGCTGCACATTGCTTGGGCTTCCAGGCAGGAAGATACCATCCAGTTTTGGTAACAGCGCGTTCAGTAATTCTGGCTCCGCGAGCGCATGAGGTAACGCTATCGGTAATCCACCGGCATTCAAAACCGCATTCAGGTACTTTTCTTGCAGAGTCTGGGTCTCGTGACCCTTAAGCCTGTTCCTACACATCACTACACCAATAACTGGCTTGTCAAATATATTGCCCATGATCGACCTCACGTTTTGGAATAAATTATTGCCAAACGGTTCCTTGTTGTGCCATTCCGTTCATTATTTTCTCAATCTAGCAGCGTAATAACCTTCTAGCAAACTTAATTTAACATTTGACAAACAAATTGTTTGCATCCAGAGTCGAAGGGTGGACATTATATTTAACAGTTAAATCACAGAAAGCTTACCAGGCCAACGGCGGTGAATCATGGAAACCAATATCGTAGAAGTTGAGAATTTTGTGCAGCATTCTGAAGAGAGGCGAAGTAGCGCGTTTGCGCGCGAAGTGAAGCAATATCTGGAACGCTATCCCAACACGCAGTTTGTCGATGTGCTGTTAACCGACCTGAACGGCTGTTTTCGCGGTAAACGCATTCCCGTGTCGGGATTGTCTAAGTTAGAGAAGGGCTGTTATTTTCCGGCATCGGTGTTCGCGATGGACATTCTGGGCAATGTGGTGGAAGAGGCGGGGTTAGGACAAGAACTTGGCGAGCCTGACAGGACCTGTGTGCCGGTGCTCGGAACGTTAACCCCTTCGGCCGCCGATCCGGAATTTATTGGGCAGATGATGCTGACAATGCTGGATGAAGATGGCGCTCCCTTTGACGTTGAGCCGCGGAACGTTCTCAACCGACTCTGGCAGAAACTTCGCCAGCGCGGTTTGTTCCCCGTCGTAGCGGTAGAGCTGGAGTTCTATTTACTCGATCGCAAGCGCGATCCGGAAGGTTATCTGCAGCCGCCATGCGCGCCGGGAACGGACGATCGTAATACCCAAAGTCAGGTTTACTCTGTTGATAATCTGAACCATTTTGCTGATGTGCTGAACGATATCGACGAACTGGCCCGTCTGCAGTTGATCCCGGCCGACGGTGCGGTGGCCGAAGCATCGCCTGGTCAGTTTGAAATCAATCTTATCCATACCGATAACGTACTCGACGCCTGTGACGATGCGCTGGCGCTGAAGCGGCTGGTGCGGTTGGTGGCGGAAAAACATAAGATGCACGCCACGTTTATGGCAAAGCCTTATGAGGAGCATGCCGGTAGCGGGATGCATATCCACATCAGCATTATGAATAACAAAGGCGAGAACGTGCTGGCCGATGTGAATGGCGATGACTCCGCGTTGCTTAAGCGGGCGCTTGCCGGGATGATTGATCTGATGCCTGCGTCGATGGCGCTGCTGGCGCCAAATGTGAACTCTTATCGTCGCTTCCAACCTGGGATGTACGTCCCGACTCAGGCTTCCTGGGGGCATAACAACCGTACGGTGGCACTGCGCATTCCCTGCGGCGATCGTGATAATCATCGGGTTGAATATCGTGTGGCGGGGGCTGATGCCAACCCTTATCTGGTGATGTCGACCATTCTGGCCGGGATCCTCCATGGTCTGGATAACGAGCTGCCGTTACAGGAAGAGGTGGAAGGCAACGGACTGGAGCAGGAGGGTTTGCCGTTCCCGATCCGTCAGAGCGATGCGCTGTGGGAGTTTATGCAAAACGACAGTCTGCGTGAATTATTGGGTGAGCGTTTTAGCCACGTGTATCACGCCTGTAAAAACGATGAATTAATCCAGTTTGAACGTCTTATCACCGACACCGAAATTGAGTGGATGTTGAAAAACGCCTGACCGTCGTACAGGTCGTTTAAAAAGAAGTCGCATCATGCGGGCTGAGCGGAGCCAGCCCGTAAAAATTGCAGGAATACCTGCCATTTCCCGGATGTCGCGTAATGGAGCGCGGGCGACAACGGGTCTTCAGATAACCGACAGAGTTTGTGACGAGGAAATGTGATGATGCCAGTGTTTAAAAACCAGTCCCGCGTGAGCATCCATGGCTCCCGCAGTAAGTACGGACCACACCTTTGCCGTACGACATTGACGCCTTACTTTTGGAGATCCACCCCGACACGACTCAGGTTTGCGCTACCAACATTTCGAACACAGACCTGGACTCGTTGCGGGGAGGATCGCTATGTCGACTAATTCTCCTGTGGACGTTGCAGCCCAGCCGGGCAAAACACAGCTGCGAAAATCCCTGAAGCTGTGGCAGGTGGTGGTGATGGGGTTGGCCTATCTCACGCCGATGACGGTGTTTGACACCTTTGGGATTGTTTCGGGCGTCAGCAATGGCCATGTTCCGGCCTCCTATCTGCTGGCCCTGGCGGGCGTGCTGTTCACCGCCATCAGTTACGGTAAGCTGGTACGCCAGTTTCCGCAGGCTGGTTCGGCCTACACCTACGCGCAAAAAGCCATCAATCCGCATGTGGGGTTTATGGTTGGCTGGTCGTCGCTGCTTGACTACCTTTTCCTGCCGATGATTAACGTCCTGCTGGCGAAAATTTACCTCTCCGCGCTGTTCCCGGAGGTTGCGCCATGGATTTGGGTGGTGATGTTCGTGGCGATCCTCACCGCGGCCAATTTGAAAAGCGTTAATCTGGTGGCGAACTTCAATGCGCTGTTTGTACTGGTGCAGGTGGCGATAATCGCCGTGTTTATCTTCCTCGTGGTACAAGGGCTGCATAAAGGCGAGGGGGTCGGCACCGTCTGGTCGCTGCAACCGTTTATTAGCCAGAATGCGCATTTGATCCCGATTATCACCGGGGCGACCATCGTCTGCTTCTCGTTCCTCGGCTTTGATGCGGTGACGACGCTCTCTGAAGAAACGCCGGATGCGGCGCGTACCATCCCGAAAGCTATTTTCCTCACCGCCCTGTACGGTGGGTTGATCTTCATTGCCGCTTCGTTCTTTATGCAGCTGTTTTTCCCGGATATTAGCCGCTTTAAAGACCCGGATGCGGCGCTGCCGGAGATTGCGCTATATGTCGGCGGCAAACTGTTCCAGTCCATTTTCCTGTGTACGACTTTTGTGAATACGCTGGCGTCAGGCCTGGCGTCACATGCCAGTGTATCCCGTTTGCTGTACGTGATGGGCCGCGATAACGTCTTCCCGGAGAAGTACTTCGGTTATGTCCATCCGAAATGGCGCACCCCTGCGCTAAACGTCATTATGGTCGGCATTGTGGCGCTGTCGGCCCTGTTTTTTGACCTGGTGACCGCCACGGCGTTGATTAACTTTGGTGCGCTGGTGGCCTTTACGTTCGTCAATTTGTCGGTGTTTAACCACTTCTGGCGTCGTGAAGGGCGTAAACATACCTGGCAGGAGAAATTACACTTTCTGGTATTGCCAATGGTTGGCGCCGCCACGGTTGCCGTACTGTGGGTCAATCTGGAGGTGACATCGCTGACGCTGGGACTGGTATGGGCCGGGTTAGGGTTGGTGTATCTCGCCTGGCTGACCGGACGTTTTCGTAAGCCGCCGCCGCAGTTTGATGCGGCGAAAACCGAACGGGCCTGGGAGTAATGGTAATGTCGATCAGAATGCGCCCCCGTTCTGAACGTTGACAGCTGTTAACGAGGCTCTAAACACAGGGTTTACATAGTCTTAACCTTAACTAAAGGTAGGTTTTCATTAATGTTGTAACGAGTTTTATATAAAGTTCTTTTGCTTCCTGGTGACGCCCAGCCTGCAAGAGGTCATAGCCCGGTTTGATATAGTCATCCCACATTGATTGGTAGATCGCTTGAGGATTTGCTCTTGCGTCAATTTTTTCAAGGAGCCTGGGGGCAATTTGATAATACTCACCAACCAATTTTTCGCCCTCAGACTGCGTAAGCAGTACGTGGTCACGAAAATGGCGGAAGGATTGCAAAACTTCGCAATCGTCCTCATAACCCATTACGCGACAGGTTGCGGTGGTAAGAAAACAGCTGCTGTCACTGGAGGAGCTGGAATAAGAAGTATGTTCCGTACGCTGGTAAGTCGTGTTGTAGGTATTTTCTCTGCGGGCTTTCGCTTTTGCGGTCTCTTCCAGGCGCATTAGCATTTTTGTTGCACTTTTATCACCAGCACTGACGCTTTTTTGATAATAGGCTCTCGCCAAATCGAGATTTACCGGCTTACCGTCGCCATAGTGGTTCATCCTGCCTAATAAAGTCCAGGCTCTGGCCTGATGGCATTTTTCAAGGATCGCATATGCTTCGGTAAATGATTTTTGTAAGTGCAGCAAACTGCCGTAAATATAGCGATCATCGTCATCCAGAAATACCTCATTATTATCTTGAGTCCCGCGTGTAGTGTGCCAGAGATAATGATAAATACTGAGCGCATTTTTTCTCGCAGGGGTCATTTCCTGTGACGGCGCATATTTGTTGTACTCCATCCTGGCGATCATTTTAAGCGCATCCAGATGCCCTAAGGCTGCAGCAATACGTAAATGAAGATGAGCGTTATCATGGCGATTATCTTTTATAAATTGGCATCCGAAGCGATAATTAGCGCCGGGATGTAGGGCATTAGCCAGATAACGCAGGGTAGTTTCAGCTTCGGCGGGGGATTTTTTATCTATGCAGCGTAATAAAAGGTCGCCAGCAAGGGGCTCGCCCAGCATATAAGCGCGACGAAGGTTTTTTTCGCCTTCGCTGGCGCGGGTTGTGAGTTTCCAGCAGCCAAGCGTATAAAATTCTTCACCTGTCCGGCATGTAATATTTGCGGCATAGCGCTGACCTGCTTCAGCATCGCTTACCTTCAGCGCGGAGCGAAAATGCAGACAGGCACGATAAATAAATTCGTTTTTGCAGCCACTCAGCACACTCAGCTCTGCCAGATGTGCGCTATTCAATGGCATATTGTTGAGTTCATTAATAAAGAGCTCAAGGATGTTCACATAAGGATAACCAGCGAGACGCATATCGCTGGCAAGACGCGTGGCCTTGCTTATTTGCTTCGCGTAACACAAAGAAATAAAACGCTGCTGTGCATATTTCCACTTTCGATCTCGCAGAGTGGAATGAGCATCTTTTCCGGGCAGGGCTGGGGCTTGTTGTTGTTCTACAAGCGTTTCAACTTCTCTGCACTGGCTTAACAGTTGATCCAGACTCTGGCGATAGCGTTGAGCAGCTTCTTCAAGCGCATCACATTGTGTTTTCATTTGTAGCATCATCGTTTCGATAACATCACTGACCTGCGGGTCGGTGTCGTTTTGCACCAGGTCAGCATTCGCGTTAACGATAATTTGTTTACTGCGTTTTATCTCGCCTTCCAGCCAAAGCAGTGGTTCGTCGAAAATAGCTTCAAGCTCGCGATAAATGCCGCTGTTAACCGTAGGACGTAGAGAGGTTCGTTCAGGCGGTAGCGTTTCCTGAATGGCTAATTTTGGAAACATGCTTTTTAGTTCAGCGGATTGCCCATCACCAATCGATACCAGATGAATTTGCGCCGTACTTCCGGTTTGTTCAAGTATATTCAGCGTACGTTTTATCAGATATTGCGATCTGGCCGGTAAGACAATAGTGTCAGCTACGTCCAAAAATCCATTGAAATAGAGCGAGTCCGGCGAAGCCCGGTACGGAATGTCGACCAGCGTAACTGCGGGTCCTGCGCCGGGTACTGCGAGTGCAAATGCGGAAATAAAATGATGTAATTCCCCTTTATGCTGTCGTGTTTTTTCGAAGGCATCAAGGATGGCTGATTCGTTCATTGGGCAACGCTTTTGATAAAGCGTGATACCGCCGTGACAGGCATGCGCGTATGTGCGGCTCATCAATGTCGGAATTGTATCATTCGCCCGGTGGAAACGTCGGGATTGAGTAAAAGCAGGCAGCAATGTGTCGCGTTCATGTCCTCTGAAGCCGATGTAACAGATTACATGATGATTAATTAGCTGGGGAAAGCGCAGCAAGACCTGGAGACGATCAAGGGCTTGTTGTTGCGCTAACTGAAGTGCGGCTTTTTCCGGGTAGTTACTGGGTAATAAATGCTGTTCGATAAGTGTATCGCAGGCGGTTTTTAACAGCTTCCATGGGGTGGACCAGGTATCATGTTGCGGATCATCCTGTAGCAAGCTGACCAGCTCATCAAGAAAATGTGGCATCGCTTTATTCATATTTTAATAATTTTTCAATCTGAAGGTTAAAGGCTTTATTCTGACGAGCGAGATCGGCGATCTGCGAGTGGTTCAGGCTGTAGGCTTCGACCAACGATCGGATATATTGTGGCGATTCACTTTTCACAATACCGCGCTTGATTGGTGCGTTGATCTGGTTTAGTGCATCGCGTTTATGTCGATTCATCCGCTGCCATTCGGCCTGCAGACTCAGTAATTCTTGCCTCATATCCTGACGTGCCTGTTGGTCATTACTGGCTTGGATAATAAAATCATGCAGCAGGGTTGCGCCTAAATACTCAGTGTTAAGCGTTGATGAAAAGGCCGTCACGCCGCAATACGCAATTCCGGCATTATCCAGTTGGTCTTTAAATGTACTGATGATGCTGTGTAGATCGTCTGTGGTTTTCCCATCTGCTTTGTTTAATACTACCAGGCAAGGATGGCTTAAATGCAGGGAATGAAGAAAAGTAATGTCACTCTGACCTAATGAACCATTATCGGCTGTCGCCAGCCAAATAACATAGTCACAATTGCTCAGGTGCTCCCTGGCAATTTTTTCATCAAACAACCGATCTCCCCGGTTTTCTTCATCATCATTGTTATATCCTGGGGTATCAAGCAGCGCGATATTCGGCCACGGGAAATCTGGCTGCCCAATGACTATTTTTTTGAGAATATCGGAGAAACCCAGCCCGTAGCTATCAAAAAAAACATGGGCAATGCTTTCCAACTCTTCCGCTTCGAGGGGAACTCGCGTTTCATTCGCTGTATAAGCCGTGATGGATGGGCATTCCTGACTAACCAAATAGGTTGCTACCGCCGTCGTTGGGCGCTGGCCTGTTGGAAGGTGGCGTCGACCGGTCAGCGTGTTGATAAATTGCGATTTTCCTGCGCTAAAACGTCCTCCCACGCCGACCAGACACTTGTTTTTAAGCTGCGGAAGTTGCGCTTGTTCGACGAATTTCACGCTTAAGGTACGAAATGCATTGACCAGGTTACGTTCACGTTCATCAGTCAGCGCATCTCGGCTGATAATTTCTGGCAGATACTCTTGTAGGCTGCGTCGTAAATGCGCGAAATGCTTCTGATTTTGCGTGTTGTTAGCATACAGGCGTAGTAGTAGCGCCAATGCGCTATCTTTCTCCAGTATGCTATCGCCTGCAATGTCTGGAGGTATTTCATCTGTGAATAAATCATCAAAATCCACCTCACACCTCCAGATGTGATAATTCGGCACGTAATTCTCGTAGTCGTGTTATCGTTTCGTCATAGTGCGCAATATTACTTTGCTTATCATTGTATTGGGCTGAGAGCTTATCGAGATTACTTTGGATAGACTTGCTGATATCGCCAACAAACATGTCATTTTGCTGATGAAGAGTTCTGATAAAACTAGCCTGTTGTTCATCAAGCGTATGTCTGATTTTCTTGCTTATGCTGTCTAATGCCTTTTCCAGGGCCACTTTTAGCTCGGCAATATCTTCATTCTTAACGCTGGCACCGAATTTATTCACAATACTGTCGATCTCGGCTTGTGGCTCGTAATGGGGAGGAGTGATACGCAGCTTATCAAGGCTTATTTGTAATGGCCCAAGAATAGTTTCTTTACTGAAGGTGACATCTGCCTCGTGGAAGGCTTCAAGTACATGTTTTTTCAACTGCGCCTTTAAGGTATCCAGCGGCGTAAAATGTTCATAGGCGGTAATGATTTCCGCTCCGACGTTGTTAGTATATCGCCGTAACGTATTGATAATATCTGAAATTTCTGCCTGATGTTCAGTTACAGACACAATTCGGGTATGGGTTTTCTTCCAGAAGAACATACCGCTGGTTGTGGAGCGATCTTCATCATGGCTCCTACTACTGACATTCAGTTCACGATAATTATCAATAAGTCCAATAATACGTAATTTAAGACGTTCAAACTCCCGGTGCATCTGCAACTCGGCTGTACTGAAATGGACATGAATATCAGCGTCAATTTTCTTAACACTCTGATTGAGCGCATTCATCCCTGACTGTAGGGTTTCCAGATCAACTGACGAAAGCGTCTCTTTATCGCTCAGGGCAGAGGTTTCGAGATTTTTAAGACAGTTGCGAAGTTCGCTTTTTTTACCACGGATCAAATCAATCTGATGTGAGTATTTGATCTGATCTTTTTTCTCCCGACACTGCTCCAGTTCCTGGCGAACTCTTTTTAATCCCGCGACGGAGCGAAAATCCTTCGCTTCATGTGGGGCGTTAGTAAAGCTTGCCAGGTTATCTCGGGTGAGTTGCTCTTCCTCGCTTAAAGGTAACTGTTGTTCCATTTTCCATGCGATACCTTCCAGCAAAGCCGAAACCAGGACCGGTTCCTGAGAGTCAAACCGACCTTTCATGGTGCTGACGACGTTTTGTCGTGTCGCCATAAAGGCATCCTTAAAAAAGGTTTTCTGGCCGCGATGATCCTGAATCGCCAAATCCATTTTACTGGCGATAATGGTGTGATGAAGAATGCCATCATTGACTAACTTATGTTTAATAAGATCCATATCCTGCTTGGATAGAAATTCTCCCGCATAAGAGAGGATCATGACGCAATCACATTGGCAGAGGAAATTAATCGTTTCCCGACTACGGGATACCACAGGATCGTTCAAGCCTGGGGTATCGATAATTTCGATATCGCGGAGTACGTCATGATTAAGGTTTAACTCAACATGGCGAACGAGTGGGGTTAAACGCCCATGAGATCCGATGTATTCACTGAGTTTTGCCTGGATTTCGCTCAGGTTGTCAAAAGGGATAATCTGCTCTCCCTTTTCCAGTTCGCTGTAAACATCCAGCCCTTCTTTTTCAGCGGTTTTTTTGAGTTCGCGACAAGCGGCTAATTCGGGGGGAAGCTCGTGGATAATACTTTTGCGAACTCTTTCTTCGTTGAAGTGAATGGAGCTGTTTCGCAGATTATTGGCGTGATGAGCACGCGCTTCTGCCAACTTTTTGGCAATCATACTCTCAGCAGTTTCGGCGTCGCTTTCAATATCTTGCCAGTCCTCTGGGGAGTAGAAAACCAGCTTTGCGCATTGTTCCTGGGCATAGCGTAGACGGGTAAGTGAAGCCGTCATCGGTGTCGCTGCTTTCGGTAAAATATTCTGTCCATTGAACAGAAGAGCATTAAGAAATGTAGATTTCCCTGCTTTTACCGAACCCACAATACCGATGCGCAATAGTTTACTGGCTTCGTCTTCAGCAGCGAGGCTGCGGCGCATGTTCGCGAGTATTTGGTTTAGCTGAAAAAGCCCCTCTTCACGCAGAAAGCCTTTGTGAAGTGACAACTGGGTGTAGACGTTTTCCAGCGTTTGCATAAACGCGTGAATATTTTCGCGTGGGGTGAGTTGGTTCATGATTCATCGTCCCTGAAGATATTATGAATGTACAGTTGGTGAGTTTTGCAGTTGTTCTATTTCCCGCATGATATTTCGTACGCCATCAATTTGAGCGGACCAGCTATCTTGCCGGGCAAGCCACTCAGCTTCGTGCTGGCGCTTTTCTTCACGGCAACACTCAAGTGCCCTGCGGCTCTCTTCTATCCGGGTACGCCACTCTTCCTCAAGACTGGCGATCAGTTCCAGCTCAATTTCTGGCAATATATCGGCGAGCGCTTCACGTGCCCGGTGCCGGATTTCAGGGAAGACTTTCTCCAATAAGTTTTGCTTAACAAGTTCTCGCTTACGTTCTTCCGGATCGGAAAAAAACTTAATAATATCCGGTAAGAAAATGATCAATAACTCGACAATAGGGTTGATAACGGAAGTGGTTACTGCAAGGGCTGTGGAGATAAGTTTATACCAGCGACTTCCCTTACTGACGGTTGCCAGGGTTTCCAGAACCAGTACTGCCGTCTGCGAACCATTTTGCAGAATACTGCCAATATCAATGTTGTCACCACCGGTCTCATTTTGCATATTCATGATGATGTCTGAGAGATTGACTCGCAGAGCTTGGTTCAGGGAAGTGCGATAGACATCGCTTATAATCGCTGCCGTACGGGTCTGGAAAATATCCTCTCCTTGGGCAAGGCAGTCATATAATACGTCAAGATTTCTCACCAATGCGTTATGTACATCTCCGCTGACTTTATCCATCGTTTCCTGACGAAGAGTCCCGGAAAGACGGCGTTTCTGGCGAGCCAGAGAGTCGTTCAACTCCTGATAAGCTCGCTCGTACTGATAAATTTGTGCGTCCAGGGCGCTGGGATCCAGCGTGCTGCTTTTGCGCAGCATAACGATATGATCTTTTAGACGAGATGCTGACGACAGAATCTGTCCAGCGAAATGGGTTATTTTGAGATCCTGAACATTTAACTGGAGTAAAGCGTTCTGCAGACGTTCGGCTGTATCTTGATCGTTACGACTTGCTCGCATGACGATCTGCGGCGGACATCCCATGTCGCTAAGTCTGCCTGCTATTTCTTCTTCTACGTTTTCTAACGATTCTGGCGTTGACTTATCGCACTTGGTCAAGACAAGGATTACAGGAACAGGCTGGAGAGCAATTTCATGGAGAACAGCCGCAAGGCTGGCGTGCAGCGTTCCGCTTTCTGCAGAAACGACCACAACGAATGCGGCGCCACGCTCTGCATAGCGATAAAAGGCATCAACGTGACGTTTTATTCCGGAATCGACTCCCGGCATATCTACCGGAATAAGCCCTTGCAAATCACGAAGACGAGAGGAAGGAAAGGTTAAGCAGGCAAACTGATCCTCCTGAGTTGCGTCATTATTTACCTCCTGCGCATTTTGCGGTGCATAGTGTACTTCTCTGACAGTGCCATCAGCCAAAGTAATAATCAAAGACTGCTGTTCGCCATACCGCAGTTCAGTTGCTAATGCTGTGGTCGGTGCCTGGTCAACGGGTAATATATTCTGCCCCAGCCAGAGATTGAGGAGAGATGATTTTCCCGCGCTAAAGATTCCAATTAGCGGCACATAGGCGGAAAAATTCTTGAGTTGATGTAATTGTGAGCATAAATCATTGGGAATTTGAGGTGCGGTAGATTCAAATTCTTTACTTATGCCGATAAGGCGCGTTAACGGTCCTGTCAATGCATCAGACATGTTCAACCTTTCCATTTATCAATAAGCTATAAGCATATTAAAACGAGAATCACCCACTGTCTTCTAATTATAATTATTTCTTTATAATGTTTGTGGCGGCGGGATACTGCAGAAAAATGGATACGAAATTTATAGAAAATTCTGCTACCCAGGTAGCAAAAATATATTTTATCTGGAAAATTTTATGTGTTGCCTTGAAAGTCAGAAATTATCAGTGTAAACGCGGACTGGTGGTATGGATGATATTTTAATGATTGATACTGTTTTACAGACAGGGAAGGCGAGTGGCGTACGTCTTTGCCGCCCCCTATGAAGCCTGACGAACGTACATTTTTTCATCACAGAAATAGCTTTCGCATACTTTACCTGACATAAGCGAAATAACATAATAAATAACCCACTTAATATTATTGAGGTTAATGTTAAAATTACTTTGCTATATATTTACTAGCTGAATTATGTCATGCCATTTATGCTAAGGTCGTCATCTGACGGACTTGCAGTAGATTGTGATCTGACCGAATGTTCTGCTGTATTTATCAATGTCGCCTATTGCGTGGGCTATAGTAAAGATGGCCGCTATTTCTCATCATTAATCACTGTGAGTGGGGGACGTGAATGAAGAAGATACTGATGTTGGTTGGCGATTATGTCGAAGATTATGAAACGATGGTTCCTTTCCAGGCGTTGCAAATGCTGGGCCATCGTGTTGATGCAGTCTGTCCGGATAAAAGCCAGGGTGACTACGTTCAAACCGCTATTCATGATTTTGATGGGGCGCAGACCTACAGTGAAAAGCCCGGGCATCGTTTTACGTTGAATGCGAATTTTGCCGAGGCGCGGGCCGCAGATTACGACGCGCTGCTGATCCCCGGCGGACGTGCTCCGGAATATCTCCGATTGAATCCGGATGTCATCAAGCTGGTGCAAGATTTCAACGCAGCCGGTAAACCTATCGCCGCGGTTTGTCATGGGCCTCAATTATTGGCGGCAGCAGGAATATTAGAAAACCGTACCTGTAGCGCCTATCCGGCCTGCGCGCCTGAAGTGCGTTTGAGCGGCGGACATTATGCGGATATCGGCATTGATCAAGCCCACGTCGACGGTAATCTGGTGACTGCGCCAGCCTGGCCCGCGCATCCGCAGTGGCTGGCTAAATTTGTTGAAGTATTAATGCAGTCAGCGGCAAAGTGATGAGAAAGTCGGTATAACCTCCCGGTTATACCGACCACACAGCTTACCTCTTCATGAGTGCGAACACGCCCCAACCAATGTATTCTCGGGTGAAGGTGACGTGGCGTCCGGGTGAACTTCTCAGTTGCTCCCTGACTTCCGGTGCAAACTCATCGTTTTGATTAGCTTCCAGCCAGCGGCGCATCGTCAACCATTTTGCCGCCTCGTACCTGTCCCAACCTTCCTGGTCAGCCAGAACCATTTCAACCACGTCATAGCCGAGCGGGTCAAAAGAAGAAATGAGTTCCGCCAGGGAAAGAAAATCGGCGACAGCGGTCGCGCCGCAGGACTGGGCGATTTCCTCCGTTGCGGGCATCTGGCGCCAGTACGGTTCACCGATGAGTATGATTCCACCAGGCTTAAGACTCTGCTCCAGTTGTCTGACCGTTCCGGTGACGCCGCCTGCAATCCAGGTTGCGCCCACGCAGGCGGCAATATCGCATTTTTCTTCAGCGACATAGCCCGTTGCATCGGCGTGGACAAAACTCACCTGCTGACTGACGCCCAGTTCTGCTGCACGCAGCGTTGCTTGTTCGCTAAACAGCTGGCTCATATCGATACCGATGCCGAAAATACCATGATCGCGCGCCCAGGTGCACAACATCTCTCCTGAGCCGCTACCGAGATCCAGAATGCGGGTGCCCGGTTCCATGCGCAGCACCTGGCCTAACGTGGCATATTTCTGCGCGGTGAACGGGTTATGGATGCGATGAGCGCTTTCGCTGATAGTAAAAATTTTGGGGATATCCATCTCTCTCTCCTTAGCGATTATCCAGTTGGGCGCGAACGTTGTTCAGCCCGGTAGTATTGATGCGATAGGGCTGACCATTGACAGATTTGATCAGCTTTTTGGTTCTGAGTTTTTTGAACACGGCGAGGGTGCAGTCGCAGAGCAGTAGTCCTTCGCGGCTGTAGCATTCGACGGAGGTGACGCGGCCTGAGGCGTCGCGGACGTGAACGATATGGCCACCTTTGGCGAGAACGTGTAAGGTACGTTGTTCCTGACGGGATAAATTCATACTGGAAAACCTGTTTAATCATCATGTGCAAAACGTGCAAACACACTGCGGTGTCCGCATTCGATTTCGGCGCATTGATAACCAGTCCGGCCTGAAAAGGTCGGTAAGCTGATTATCTGATGATTACATTCTCCAGCATCAAAGCCTCGGGTTGAGTTGAAAGGTATTTACCTGATGAATCATACCAGCCAGAATCTCCAGAGAAAACTCCTTGTACATAAAATGTGATCTATAACGAGTTATTGCGTTTAGTGACTTTATTAACTGCAAATTTTCGTTATGTGAGACATTTATTAAAGTATTAAATTAATTTGATATTCTGTCTGTGCATAGAGTGATATCTATGGTAACTCAGCATATTGAGCGCATTCAGTACCATGTGATTGATTAGTATGGGTTAATATTCGCGAGGTTTTATTTGCCTTTTTGATAAGGTATTTTTTATTATTTTAATAATTTTCTACCGAGTTTGCGATTAATCAATTTTAAGAATTTTCTTGATGTTGCGAGTTGTGTATACTCGGTTCCGCAAGAAGCTCTTCCGTTATCACTAAAACTATAAATCTGTCCTTAACACCCGTATTACCTCTGCCCTGAATCTCTTCTCAGGGCAGAGGTTTTTTTTGCCGGTGCAGGATTTTATTAATCACCAATATATACAAATATTATGGTGGGTAATGTTTAAAATTAATGGTTAGGGAAGTATTATCCATCGATAATAAGGTAATGTCGAATAGTATCATAATGAATCTATTTACCAAGGGACTATATAGTATTTCTTATAATTCACGGTTTTTCAGTATGATAGAAATTTTTGCTATTGATATAATTGTGAGTTTGCTCACGGATTTTAGTGCGCTAAGTGGCTATTTCTAGAGAAGTGCAAACGGTTGCATGTTGCAGTTACAGTATTCGTTCATTAAAAAAATATAGCGATGGTATATCTTAGGCCGGTATGGATGAGTGGAGTCTAAATGATTTCTATTATCTCTTAGGCTTACGAGTACCGGTTTATGATTTCTGTTAGCTAAACACCATGGGAAATAGCAGTAAACACGGACAGGGAGTATGATTTTACCCATCAGTAAGGCGTTTTATCACAGGCATAATTTATATTCATTTATATAAATCAACGTCGTAATGTTCATAAAACCAGCGTTCCGGGATGAACGCTGGTTTTATCCAGTTCCCTGTTTTATATCACTCGCGCTGTACGCGAGCCTCCTCTCACAGTATTTCGTCAATAAAATATTAAAGGACCTCCTGGAATGGATATTGTTGAACGTTTTATCAACTACACCAAAATTAATACCACGACTTCAAGAGAAAACGGCGCCAATGGGATAATGCCTTCTTCTGCTGGTCAAATGGTACTGGCAAAACTGCTTGCAGCAGAACTTGAAGCATTAGGAATGGAAAACATTGAGGTCAGGGATACCGCTATCGTAACGGCAACACTTCCCGGGAATACTGATGACACGGTTCCTGTCGTTTCATTCTTTGGACATCTGGATACCAGCGCGGAACAGACTGCGGACACAAATGCACAACGTCTTCACTATAGCGGTGGGGATTTGTGTCTGAACAAAGAGCTGAATATTTTTCTGCGCGAAAGCGAATTCCCGGAACTGAAAAATTATATCGGTGATGATCTGCTCGTCACTGACGGAACCAGTCTGTTAGGGGCTGATGATAAAGCAGCCATCGCCGCAATTATGAACGCATTACAGTATCTGGTGGCACATCCGGAAATCAAACATGGGCCGGTGAAGGTGGGTTTTGTGCCTGATGAAGAGCAAGGATTACGTGGCGCAAAAGCGTTTGATGTTGCGAGCTTCGGCGCTGATTTTGGTTACACCCTGGATTGTTGCGGTATCGGGGAGTTTGTTTATGAGAACTGGAATGCGGGCGATGCGGAAATCATCTTTACCGGCCAGTCTGCGCACCCCATGTCAGCCAAAGGTAAGCTGAAGAACTCGCTGCTGATGGCGCATAAGTTTATTGCGATGCTGCCTGGCGGAGAAGCGCCTGAATATACGGAAGGGCGCGAAGGTTATTACTGGGTTAAGCAGTTGCAGGGTAACAGCGCCCGCACGGTGCTTAAGCTGGATATCCGCGACTTTAGCGAAGAAGGCTATAAGGCGCGTATGGCATTTATCCGTCAGCTTGCCGTCAGTACCTGCGCTCTATGGGGCGAAAATAGCGTGGTCTGTCATTTAGCCGATCGCTATGCGAACGTGTTCAATAGTTTGCAGGGTGATGCTCACTATCCGATTGATATTGCATTACGCGCCTATCAGAAATGTGGGATTACCCCGGCTCCTGTCGCCATGCGCGGCGGATATGATGGTGCGGTTTTATCGCAGAAAGGATTGCCATGCCCGAATATTTTTACCGGTGCTCATAATTTTCACTCAATCTATGAATATCTGCCGGTGCGTTCACTGCGGGCCGCCAGCGATGTCGTGGTTGCGGTCATTGAGGAAACCTTTGCTGAGTTCACGCAGCGGAGAGCTCAGTCATGATTCAGGTGTTAATTGCCCTGCTGGTTATCGTGGTAGTCGCGCGTCTGATCCTGAAAGGTTATCGGGCCGAGCCCGTGCTATTTATTGCGGGTTTGGTGCTGATGATTTGCACCGCACTCACCGGGTGGGGTTCCGTACTACCGAAAGGCGTTGCTGGCACGGGGATTTCCTTTCTCGATCCGTTCGAGGTTATGCGCGATCTTTTCAGCACGCGAGCTGCCGATCTTGGCCTGATGATCATGGCCCTGATGGGATTTGCGCACTACATGGATCATATCGGTGCAAATGAGGCGGTGGTGCGTGTCGTCACAAAACCCCTGCGTGCGCTGCGTTCGCCCTATATTCTGCTTTTTTTCTCGTACCTGCTCGCCAGTCTCCTGCAGTTAGCTATTCCTTCCGCCACTGGACTCGCCGTACTGCTGATGGGAACAATGTTCCCCATTATGCTGGGATTAGGGCTTTCCGCTGCCTCTGCTGCCGGGGTAATTGCCACCTCGCTTGGTGTGGCGTACACCCCAACGGCAATCGATGCTATCAGGGGATCGAAAGCGGTCAATATGGATGTGGTGGAATACGTTGTCTACCACCAGGGACCGGCAGCTCTGGCTACCGTTTTGGTCGTGGGAGTCTGCCATTTTTTCTGGCAGCGCTATTGCGACCGTAAAGCGGGGACCTTACCACGGGAAATCGGTAGCACTGAAGTGACTGACTCAGGGAAAGCGCCTGCTTTTTATGCGCTGCTTCCCATGCTTCCGATACTGATGGCAGTGGGATCCTCCGAAATGTTCGTCAGCGGTATTAACCTGAATATCATTACCATTGTGCTTATTTCAATGGCTATTTGTATGTTGATTGAATGGCTACGGGTGCGAGATTTAAAGGCGGTGTGCGAAGGGTTTAGCCATTTTCTGAAAGGAATGGGTACTGCCTTTACCGGTGTAGTAGGACTACTGGTAGCGGCGGGTGTTTTTGCTCATGGTATTAAAGTCATAGGTGCGATTGATCAATTAATCCTGATGGCCGAACATGTGGGATTACCGCCATTCGCCATGGCGGTGGTGTTTGCGCTGGTGACGCTTGCGGCGGCTATCATTATGGGATCGGGTAACGCGCCATTTCTGGCATTCGTTGAGCTTATCCCGCAAATCGCTGCCAGTATGGGGGCGAACGCTGTTGCCATGATTCTGCCGATGCAGCAGGCATCGCATATGGGACGGGCCATTTCACCGGTATCTGGCGTGGTGATCGCCGTTTCCAGCGGGGCAAAAATAACCCCATTCGATGTGGTTAAACGCACCGCCGTACCGTTGATTGTCGGCTTTGTTACCCATACGCTAATCATCGGTATTTTCTACTAACAATTGCAGGCACAGACAAACCTCTGGTTCATTGAATCTGGAGGTTTTCTGGTTTGATACGTTAGTGTATTGATTACGGGGGATAATTATTAGTTTTCATCTTTATCGAGCTATTCTTATTATTTGTGGTCAATCTTGTTAACTATAAATGGTTAATAAAAATAATGTGTTTCATGGCTCTTTTTTTACATTGAGATAAATTAATCTGGATCATATTATGCTGATTTTAGTTGTAGTAGGTTTTTAAATTGAGTAGTAACAAATTAAATACAATAATGATTTTTTCTGGGTGGGTTTTAAGTGGTAAAAAATTTAGGAAAAGTGAGTAAATCGAGGCATCATTATCAGGATGAGCTGGAAGCGTTTACCTGGAGCGCGTTAGTGGCAATTGGTATCGCAATACAGGATCACAAGATCCACTCTAAAATGTCAGAGCATATTTTTATTATGCATTGGTTGGCTATCGCAAAAAAAAGAAAACTCTTCTCACGAAGTGTTGCCAATGAGCTTCAATGGTTAATTGATGAAGGCAAGAAAAAAAACATTAATGCACAACTAAAATTTAAAATTGAATACTTGTACGCCACCTCAAGTGGTGATGTGACAATGCAAAATGATTATTTTAAATTCACCCACACGATTGAAATATTGAGAAATAATGGATGGCAGAACTTTCTACTCACACCAGAGAAGTGGCGTAACCTGCATGATAAGATTAAAGTGAGAAAGGGTAACTTTATTTTCATGGATGATACCCGACTCCAGGAGTGCTTTGGTGCTCAGGGCGAGATAGTCAAGCCTTTCTGTATCCGGGTGTATGGTGATGTTGAGTTTGCAAAATTAACCTTCATCAAACACCACCTGCCGGTAGAGTTTGTGAAGGATATTTCAAATGAATTTCATCACTTCCAGTTTCTTACTGATAAGTAATGATTAGTACAAGTTATGAACAGAGAATTGTTAAAGCAAAAGTTAGAGATCGCGACCGAATGGATTAGGTTGTCTGATGCCGCTGACAATTTATCTATAACTTTTCGGGGCATTCTCGAGATTGGCGAAAGTTCTTCTGCGCCAGATGACAGCACGCCGCTACTTCGGTTAGAAAATGAAATGGCGACAATTGCTGTTGATTCAATGTCATGGGTAAGGGTGCCGGCAGATCTTCAGGAAAAAGTTACCGTCTATATTCTCTGACGTTTGGCTGCTGCTTTGTTCGTTTTATGCCGGTCAGATACGGCTATCGTGCCCATTCTCAGTGGCGCATGATGTTTAATATAACTGTTTTTTTTCATCCATAAATAATATTAATGTTGGTTTTTTTATAGTGTGATTGTTCCCGGTAATAAAACGGCGATTTGCCGCCATGTATACGACGGTGTACGTAATTTATTATGCTATGTTGAGCCGGGAAACTTTCTCATAATTAACCATTTTTAGGTTAAGGTATTACGTGGCGTGTCGATAACAATTTAGTCAGAGATGATTGTCTAATTGTTATGGAGATGTTCAAATGTTAAAGAATATGAAGGTTAAAACCAGTCTGTTATTATTGCTTTTGGTATTTACCTTTATGCAGTTCCTTTCTAATGGGTTTGAGTTAGTCGATCTCAAAGGAAATCAAAAAAGTACCCTTCTACTGCATAATATAGTAAAGGAACAGGATTCGCTGCATAACGTCGTTGGGGCTGTTTATAAAGTAAGAAGCGTTCTTGATAATATTCAACTGCAAGATATGGCTGCTACCCAACAAACATTGCGACAGGTGCAGGATGAGATCGCTTATGCCAGAAAGCAGTTCGCTATTTTTTGGGATATACCTGGACTGACAGCGGATGATCCCCAGATTGGTAAAATCGTCAGAACTGCTTTTGAGCAACAAATGAATGCTGAACAAAAGTATGTTGATAAATTAAATGAGGCTATTTCTAACGGTAGTCTTGTCGGTACACAAGCAAATGCCAACACTGAGTTGCTGGCTTTGCGAAAAAAGTTTGATAAGGAGATTGAGAACTACTACAAATCAACCATGTTGGTCGGTAAAAATATCGTAGAGCAGACACACGTTCAGTTTAATGCCTCAATACTTAAAATATCCTTACTGCTGGCCGTTACAGTTCTTATCTTTATTCTCTGTAATATCTGGATAAACCGAACAATCATTCGGCCATTAAATATCGTTTCTGAGCATTTTTCACGGATTGGTAAAGGCGATCTGAGTCATCCCGTTAAGGTGCCGGGTAACAATGAAATTGGCTTACTGTGTTTAAATTTACAACACATGCAAAACGGCCTGCGGGAGACTGTCAGTACAATTCGCGATGGCGTTGAGTCTATTAATATCGGAATGCAGGAAATTGCTTCGGGTAATTCAGACTTATCAACCCGAACGGAGCAACAGGCTGCGGCAGTGGTTGAAACGGCGGCCAGTATGGAACAGATTTCCGTAACAACCAAAAATAACACCGATAAATCACATCAGGCTTCTGCCATGACGAGTGAAAGCACGGAAATGGCATTGCGTGGCGAGCGCTTAATGAGCGACATGGTTGAGAAAATTCACCTGATCAGCCGCAACGCGCAAAGCGTGAATGAAATCTCTCATGTGATTGATAGTATTGCTTTCCAGACCAACATTCTCGCTTTAAACGCCGCGGTAGAAGCGGCGCGCGCTGGCGAATCCGGGCGTGGATTTGCCGTTGTAGCGAGTGAAGTCAGAACCCTTGCCCAACGTAGCGCCTCCTCAGCGAAAGAAATTAGCGAACTGGTTGCCAAAGCGGCAATCAGCGTCAAGGAAGGGGTGGAGATAGCTGAAAGCAGTGGGGCTATGATGGCGGACATTGCTAAGGCAATACGCAATATCAATATACTCATGGAAGATATATCCGGCGCATCGGGGGAACAGAGTAGCGGCATTGAGCAGATCCGCGTTGCTGTCACGCAAATGGAGCAAGTCACTCAACAAAACGCGTCTCTGGTTGAGGAAATCGCCGCCACGACAGGCAGTGTGGAAGAGCAGTCGGCAATGCTTTCCCAGGCCGTGGCTGTGTTTCAGGTTGATGAAAAGCCGCAGGAGGGTACGCAGGACAAGCAGTAGAACATGCCATCTCATCAGCTGTAAATTCAGTCTGATGAGATGGCTGGCTGTCAGGAAAAGCGCCTTAATCATATTGATAATAATTCTCATTATTATTGTTGTGTTGCGCAGGGAATGGTAATGTTGCTCCTGGCCATAAACTGTTAATCCCATTTTCTGTGCAGAAGACAGCATGAACAACACCACTCTGAATGCGTCCAGACGCGTAGCCCGTACTTTTTCCGTCAGCGAGTTTATGGATTTTGGTGAACGTTACGGGATCGACTATCGCTTTCCCCAACTGGCACAAAAGCCGGACTTGCCGTCTGCTAGCCCTGTGCTGCAAGGTGAAATTGAGGAGATGACGCTCCCCTGCGGGATGTGCGTGACGCACTCTGATGTACAGGTATTGCAACCCTACGAAACCACCTCCCGCCACAGCAGTCCCCTGTATATGTTGGTGGTACTGGAAGGCTGTGTGGTCCTCTCGCTTAACGGTCAGGAACACGTGGTGCGTTCCGGCATGGCGTTTAGCTCACGCCTGAGCGAGCACCAGACGATGCGCGCCCGCCATCATGCCGACTGCAAACTGCGAACCTTATCTCTCGGTCTGTATCCCGACGGCGCGTGGCGCACGGGGCTACTCGAATCGTTGATGCGTGAGTGGGAAAGATGCCAAACGCCGACGCTTATCTGGCAGGTGCCGGGATTTTTACTCAGTGGCCTGGAGTATGCGCAGCAGATCACGCTCAGCAATGTTTCTCGCCAGTTGATGTTGGAAGGGCTGATATTGCAACTGTTCGGCCATGGCCTCAGCGTGTGCCAGGTCGAGAGCGGCAAACGCCTCGCCGCCAGCGGTGAACAGCAGCGGCTGGAAGTCGTTCGTCACCTGTTGGAACAGAATCCTGAGAATGACCACACGCTCAATGAACTGGCGCAACGCGCGGCAATGAGTCCCAGTAGTCTGCGTAGCAAGTTTCGCGCAGCCTATGGCTGTTCGGTCTTTGATTACCTGCGCGATTGCCGCCTGGAACGCGCTCGCGGTTATTTACTGGAAGGATACAGCGTACAGCAGGCAGCCTGGATGTCGGGATACCAGCACGCCACCAACTTCTCTACCGCCTTTCGTCGTCGTTACGGTTTTTCGCCAGGCGATATGCTCAAGCTTTGCTAATCCATTTTTGCGTTTTGCGCACGTTGCTGGCAGACAATTTGGCACTGCGCATAGGTAATCTGGCATCCGGCATAGCTATCTCCGTCAGCAAAAAGGTAATAATTCTCACTTACAATTAGAAATGCCTTTGGAGATACTCATGTTCGCGAAGACTCGGTTGGCGCTGCTGGTAGGATGGGTGACCGGCAGCGCGGCTTTTCCTCTGCTGGCGCAGGAAACAACAAAAAACGATACGGTCGTTGTCACCTCGCAAATGCAGAGCGGGGCTACTAAGCTTGCCACGCCGGATATTGAAACCCCGCAATCGGTATCCATCATTACCCGCGAACAGTTTGAAGAGCAGGGCGCAACCAGCGTGCGTCAGGCCGTTAGCTATACGCCGGGGGTATACAGCAACCAGATTGGCGCCTCCAACCGCTTTGACTACATTGTGCTGCGCGGCTTCTCCGATGGCAGCCTGGACAACGTCTATCTCGATGGTCTGAAGATGATGGGCGACACCAACTCACACAGCTCGCTGGTGGTCGATCCGTGGTTTCTTGAAGATATCGAAGTGGTGCGCGGCCCGGCTTCCGTGCTGTATGGCCGTTCCTCTCCGGGCGGTATTGTGGCGCTGACGTCGCGTAAGCCGTCGTTTGACGCGGGTGGGGAAGTGAAGCTGTTTGCCGGCAACAATAACCAGCGCGGGGCGGCGTTTGACGTCACCGGGGCGCTGGATGATAACGATCGTGTGGCGGCGCGCCTGAGCGGGATGACGCGTTACGCGGACTCACAGTTTGGCCCATTGAAAGAAGAGCGTTACGCGCTGATGCCCAGTCTGACCTGGCGGATCACCGACCAGACGCGTCTGGATCTGATGGCCTATCTGCATCGCGACCCGGAAGGCGGTAGCCACTCCGGTCTGCCTTATGACGGCACCGTTGTTCCGCATTACGGGCAAAAGATCTCCAACACCTTTTACGAAGGTGAGGATGATTACGACAAATACGATCGCCGTGAAAACATGGTGGGCTACAATATTGAGCACATGTTTGATAGCGGCTGGTCGGTGCGGCAAAAGCTGCGCTATCTGCATACCGACGTTGAACTGAACCAGGTGTATGCGGCGGGCTGGTTGAACGAAACCGAGCTTAATCGCGGCTATTCCGGCTCTGATGAAAAAATGTCGGCGATTACGCTGGATAACCAGCTCGACGGCAGCTTTGATACCTGGCAGGTCAACCATCGTCTGCTGGTGGGCATTGATTATCAGGATCGCAGCAACAATACCACCGGCTACTACGGCGCATTCCCGCCGATCGACGCTTTTAACCCGGTGTATGGCGCGAAGCCGGATTATATCGACATGTATGCGCGTGAGAAGCACAAGCTGCGCCAGACGGGCTATTATTTGCAGGATCAGATGTCATGGGATCGTTGGCGTATTACGCTCGGCGGTCGCTACGATCAAGTCAGCGTGTCTAATATTGATAAGATCAACGATATCCGCAGCGATCTGGATAAAAACAACTTTAGTACTCGCGCCGCATTGCTCTACTTGTTCGATAATGGCTTTGCGCCGTACGTGAGTTATTCCACCGCCTTTACGCCAACCAGCTTTGCCGATGAGAACGGCAATCTGCTGGATCCGATGAAAGGCAAGCAGTGGGAAGCGGGGCTGAAATATGAGCCGGAAGGACTTAACAGTCAGTTCAGCGCGTCGGTGTTCCGCATTAATCAAACCAATATCGCCACCAAAGAAGAGCCGACCGATCCGTACCGCTCGATTGGGGAAATTGAATCTGAAGGGGTGGAGCTGGAGGCGATTAGTCAACTTACGGACAGCTTCCGTCTGCAGGCGGCATATACCTACACCGACATCCGCTACAAGAAAAGCAGTCCGGAGGAGCAGGGCAAGCGTGCCGTGTATGCACCACGGAATCAGGCCAGCACCTGGCTGAGCTACGATGTGAAAAGCGGCCTGCTGGATGGTCTGACGCTCGGCTCGGGCGTGCGATATGTCAATGGGATCACCAGCGATCGTCTGAATACGCATACCCTGCCATCCTATACGTTGGTGGATATGGCAATTGGCTACGATTTAACGAATATCGGTATTAAAGGACTGAGTGCCCAGTTGAACGTCAACAACCTGACCGATAAACGCTACGTTGCGGCCTGTAATTCGCTCTCATACTGCTACTTCGGCGCTGAGCGCAGCATTGTCGGCAGCGTATCCTGGAAATTCTGATGCTTTAGCCGGATGCGGCGTTGACGCCTTATCCGGCCTACAACAGAGTGCAAATTGTATGCCTGATAAGCGCATCAGGCATAGTGGATTGCGGCTATTGCGTAAAACCGTTTTGCATACAAATCTGCGCGCTGGTTCTCAGAGTGAAGGCGACTTTGTCTGGGTACTGGCTGTAATAGTTATGCTCTTCTTCCAGCCCTTTCGCCTGCGCCAGACGTACCGTTTCCAGCGAGCAGGTACGGTAGATCAGATCTTTATTCATATTGATCTGCTTCTCGCGCTGTTTGTCCGCAGACAGCGCCAGCCATTTCTCTGACAGCGAGTAATCGTAGACCACCCGATTTCCTTTCGCCTGCACGTTCTCAATGGTAATGAATTCGTCGATTTTCAGTCTCGGTTGCCCACGCATTTTTTTCTTATCTTCTGCGGCGGCATATTGGGCCAAGGTATTAATATCCATGCTGGCTATCTTCTGTTTATAAGTCTCGACATAGGCGGCGGGTTGCTGATAATGCTGAGCGTAAGCGTTTCTTAATTCCCCGTCGCTCATCGTACAACCCGCCAGAAACAGAGGTAATAGCAGTGCCAGTTTTATTTTAGTCATAATGCTGTCCCGTTTATTATTGGATGCAGTCGCCCATAACATAATAAAAAATGAATGATCACAGGTGATAGTTAAGGTTGTATAAACCGGGGCGCGAAGGCACAAGTTCAATAGTCTTAAAATGGCGGAACCGGCGGGAAACCCTGCCAGAATTGGCAGGGTTATTAAAAATTAATGGCCGATCATTTTCGCCTTCGGGATCAGCTGGAAATACATGTGATCGGGCACCGGCGTATCCCAGACATTGGCATAAACCGCATAGCCAATGGTAGCAAAAAGGATACCCAGCACCAGGATAGTCATGACAACGCCTGACAATGCCGTTTGCCGCCATAACGATTTGCCGTTTCCTTGTTCCCCCGCAGGGGTGTGCAGTGAAAAGCTCAGCGTAGAGGCCACCGGGCAGGATTCAACGCAGGTCATACAGCCAGTACATTCCACGGTACGCACCTGAATCAGTCGATCAACCGGGATAGTAGACGGGCAGTTTTTCGCACATTTCCCGCAGTCAATGCAACTGTCCGGATTACGCCGGATTTTAAACGGCGAGAGCAGTGAAAACAGGCCAAGCAGTGCGCCATAAGGGCACAGATAACGGCACCAGGCATTGCGAATAAACAGGCTCAGAACGCTAATAACTACCACGAAAATAAGCGTGGCGGAGCCGATATGACGAAAAAAATCGAGCATCTTCACGTCAATGATCATGCCGTAGGCCGACATCAGAAAGTACTGGATTCCCTGGGCGGGCATCGACAGAGCGATATACAGGAAGAAACCCAACAGCAGATACTTCAGACTGAGCAGTGGGATGTCCAGCCAGCGCGGCAGCGTGAAATTGCGACCCAATACTTTTTTTCCCAGAGTACCAAGCAGTTCGGAAAGCGTACCAACCGGGCATAGCCACGAACAGAAGGCTTTTTTTAACAACAAGCTAATCAGGATAAACGCAACTAACAGCAGCATGGAGGCGGCATGGATGGGCGGGAGAAAACCGGTCTCCAGCGTGTAGCGTATATTCATCAAACCCGCGATCGGCAGCCACCCCTCAATACCGCCGGGTCTTGGAATATAAACGCTGGTACCGGCAGTTTCAAAATAGCGGACCCAATAATAAAACGTCACGCCAATATAGATATTGCTGGCCAGCAGGAGAAACTGGGTGGCTTTTCGCCAGGTGCTGGCGTTACGCCAGTCATTCCACGGCAGTTTGCCTCCGGTCGTGCCTGGGCGGCGCTGCCAGCGTGTTCTCTTTTTCCCGTTCATGGTTTTACACTATCCCTCATATTTCCCCTCCCGCATTCAGAAGGCGTCATCACCGGGATATGCTAGCGCTATTCAGATTTGGTGTATTTGATTTGCATCTTATTAAGCGGCTGTTATTTTTATGGCACGTATATGCCTGAATAAAAATAACAGCCCGATACTTATCGCAGGTCAGATAAATACCCTTAACGGGGTATTTATTTCTCCGTGGGAAAATAGGTTATTCCTGAAATATCTCTACGCGGTCACGGCCATTACTTTTCGCCAGGTACAGTGCCCGATCGGCTTTATCAACCAACTGCTTGTAGTCAGGATGGTAGTCATATTCGGCGATGCCAATGCTGACGGTGACAGAAAACACTTCTGTTGCTGAGGCCGCCATACGCATCTCGGCAATTTTCATGCGTAGCGTTTCGAGAATAATACTGGCCTGAGACTGATCTGACTCGACAAGCAGAATCATAAATTCTTCACCGCCGTAGCGGAAAACGTAATCGCTGCTGCGAATATGATCATAAATAACCGCCGCGACGTTTTTGAGCGTCATATCACCGGTGTTATGCCCATAGTTGTCGTTAATTTGCTTAAAGTAGTCGATATCCAGCATCGCCAGGGTAAAGGGCTTCCGGGTATGTAACGCCAGCGAGATCTCACGCCGCATAATGGTCGGGATAAAGCGTCGGTTAAGCAATTGAGTCAATGAGTCTTTACCATTTTCCTGCTTCACCAGCGCGTCGAACATTGAGGCGAGCAGGAAATGGATTTTTGCCGAGAGCTGGCGTACATCCTGCAACAAGCTCATCCGTTCAGGTTCTGTCGCCTGATGCTGATGCGACAGCGTGGTTGTCAGGCGGTTGTCGATTTCCGCAATCAGCGACTCCATTTCTTTCAGCAGATTGCTGTTGCCCAGAATGTATTTTCCCTTGTGTGCGAACCACATACCAAAATCAGAATTCGCCAAAAGGACCAGCTCACCGAAAGGCATTCCGGTGGCGATGTTATAGATAAACTGGTTTTCCCAGTCGGTAAATGAACGTATTTGCCGCTCGCGTTCGACGTTGACGTCATCGTAAATGGTCTGCAGGCGATACTGTTCCTGGGTATGCAGTGAGTTTTGATAGCTGGGGGAATAGGAGACGGTCATGGCCTCCAGGGCGGTATCCATTGCCAGACTGCTGAAACAGATGGCATCGCTCAGCAGGGCGGGCGAGTATTCCGCTTTCTTTTTCAGGACCCGATACAATTCATCTTTCAGCTTGCGTGCGCCGCGATTAACCAGATCGATAGGCAGCCCGATGCGGGCATGCACCACGCCAATTTTGCGCTGTTTTGCCAGCAGTTGTGAGAGATCTTCGTTCGCGCTACCAAGTACGCTGCGTAGCCAGTCAAACATACTGCCGCTGAGGCGGGTGCTGACCTGTTCTGTATTGAGGAACAATGCGCTCTCCGCATGGGAGAGCATATAGTCATAAAAAACGCTCACTAAATGGCGGATCTCTTCGTCGCTTAATGATGTCAGGATCGTATGAACTTCAGGGGATGTTTGACGTAACAACGCCTGCCATTCTGTAAGGAGTAATGTGTCGTTTACCGGAGCAACCTGTTCCATCTCACTGCCACTCAAAATGCGATTTAAAAATTCAGGCGGTATTACGGACAATTACGTCACAATGGTCAAGTTAAACTCGCTTAACGATGGCTGACACCTTCATAAATCAGCCTGAGCGCGAAGACGCCGATAATGGCGCCTATCACCCGGCTGGCAACCCTCTGGATTCGACCATACGCACGGCGTACAGCGGGCAAAGAAAACGCCTGACTGAGAAAAATCCGCCAGATAACGGAAGACAACACAATACCTGCCCAGGCCATGAGCCTCGCCCACGTAGGCGTTTCTGCGCTGAGGGTGACGGAGAAGATACTAATAAAAAACAGAACGGTTTGCGGATTAGACAAATCTGTTAATAACCCGCGGCGGAAAAATACATACCAGGGGGCGGAAATCGGCTGCTGTAACGTTGGCATTTGCGGTGTAGCCTGATGGCGAACACTGTTCCAGGCAAACCACAGCAAATAGGCGCCGCCGACAATTTTAATCAGTGAAAATATCTCTTCACATTGGGTAATGAGCGTCGCCATGCCAAAGAGCCCGAGGCCGGAGTAGAACGCATCGCCTAAGGCCACACCCAGACCGGTCATCACCCCTGCGCGTCGTCCTGACGCCAGACTGGTTTGCACCACCACGAACAGGTTCGCGCCAGGATTAAAAAAGGTTAAAACAAACAGGCTGATGGTGAGTACGACGGCGTGTAAAGGTTCCATAGACAACGATTCCATTAGTGAGAGCGGGCCAGGGGCATGCTTAGACTGCTAACACTATAATTTTAGCGCGCTCGTCATTCTGCGTATTTACTCACACTGTATTGTGAAATGAGCTCAAATTTGCAAATAGCGTCTACGCCTGGTTTCTGCAACCCAGCTGCGCCGGATAATGCTGCGGCGTGGGATCTTCTGTTATACACGATGCGCAAAATATCTTTATATTTCCGCCAGCTCTGGATCTTTTTAGCGGCCTGAACTACTTATTAATCATCCTTGACTCGCATGGCGAATGTTCAGGGGGCGATGATGGCATATATAACAAAACCTGGAGCTTTTATATGAAAACTGGAATTAAAGTACTTATTGGTGCGTTAGCTTTTGTTGTGTCCAACGCGTATGCCGCGGAATTTATGACAAAACTTGAGTTTGAAAAGGTTGAGTCGCAGTACACAAAAATCGGTGATATTTCAACGAGTAACGAAGTTTCTGTTGCAGACGCTAAAGAAGAACTGCTGAAGAAAGCCGAAGAGAAAGGTGCCGATGTGGTGGTATTAACCTCCGGCCAAACGGACAATAAAATCCACGGTACAGCCAATATTTACAAGAAAAAATAATGCGCAGTACTGAAAGATAACATACCCGCCAGTCATTGCACTGGCGGGTTTTCTTTTAGCCTACGCCAGAATGTAGTTCTGCTGATACCGAGATATTGCGCCGCCGCGGTTTTATCGCCATTGAATTGCGCCAGCACCTGCTGCGGCGTCAGTGATGAAGTGACCTGCGGCGGGGCAGCAACCGCGGCCAGTTCAGGTAACAGCTGCTGTAGAAATTGTTCGTTCAGCTCCGGCTGTGGTTCGACGCTTAAAAACAGCGCCAGACGCTCCATCATATTGCGCAACTCGCGGATATTTCCCGGCCAGCCATAATTGAGCAACGTATGCTGGCTCAGGGCTAATCCCTTACGCACCGCGTCAGAAAACGGCGCGTCCAGTTCCGCCAGCGACTGTTTTAAAAAGCCTTCCGCCAGCGGCAGAATATCGGGCAGCCGCTCGCGTAGCGGCGGCAGTTTGAGGCGCAGAATGCTCAGGCGGTAAAACAGATCGGTACGAAATTCTCCCTGTTTCATCTCTTGTTCCAGGTTGCAGTGCGTGGCGCTAATCACCCGTACATCGACAGGAATCGGCTGATGTCCCCCGACCCGGGTGACCTCTTTTTCTTCCAGCACGCGCAATAACCGGGTTTGTAACGGTAGCGGCATTTCGCCTATCTCATCAAGAAACAGCGTCCCGCCGTGGGCAATTTCGAACAGGCCCGCGCGTCCTCCCCGGCGGGAGCCGGTAAACGCGCCATCTTCATAGCCGAACAGCTCCGCTTCCAGCAATGATTCGGTGATTGCTCCGCAGTTGACGGCAACAAACGGTGGCGAAGGTTTTCCGCGCCGATTCTCCTGACGCGTAAAATACTCACGATGAATAGCCTGCGCCGCCAGCTCTTTACCTGTGCCGGTTTCCCCCTGAATCAGCACCGGCGCACGCGAACGGGCGTAGAGCATAATGGTGTGCCGCACCTGTTCCATTTGCGCAGAGTGACCGCGCATATCTCCCAGCGCATAGCGGGTGCGCAGCGTGTCGCCGGAGGCGTATTGCCCGTTTCTGCGCAGCGTCAGACGGGTCATATCCAGTGCGTCGACAAACGCCTGGCGCACGGTGGCCGCCGAATAGATAAAAATGCCGGTCATACCCGCTTCTTCCGCCAGGTCGGTAATCAACCCCGCGCCGACCACCGCCTGGGTACCGTTGGCCTTCAGCTCATTGATTTGTCCACGGGCATCTTCTTCGGTGATATAGCTGCGCTGTTCGAGCTGCAAATTGAAGGTCTTTTGAAAGGCGATTAGCGCGGGGATGGTTTCCTGATAGGTAATGACGCCAATCGACGAGGTCAGTTTTCCCGCTTTCGCCAGCGCCTGTAGTACGTCAAACCCGCTGGGTTTAATCAGGATCACTGGGATCGATAAACGGCTTTTCAGATACGCGCCGTTGGAGCCTGCCGCAATGATGGCATCGCAACGCTCAGTGGCCAGCTTCTTACGGATATAAGCCACCGCTTTTTCGAAACCCAGCTGAATAGGGGTGATGGTCGCCAGGTGGTCGAACTCCAGACTGATGTCGCGAAACAGTTCGAACAGGCGCGTGACCGAAACCGTCCAGATAACTGGTTTGTCGTCGTTCACCCGCGGCGGAAGATGCGTATCAGCCATAAGTAACCCAAAAAGTAAGGAACCGAGTATAAGGGTTTAGTTGTGTTTCATAAATGTTGCAATGAAACGTTCAAGTCGGTTTCATGAAACGATAGCTGACACGCTTTTGTGCAATAAAAATACAGGTTCTAAATATAATCATCTGTTTTAAAA
Source organism: Citrobacter sp. wls710 (assembly GCF_005281115.1). Lineage (NCBI taxonomy): Bacteria > Pseudomonadati > Pseudomonadota > Gammaproteobacteria > Enterobacterales > Enterobacteriaceae > Citrobacter > Citrobacter sp. wls710. Next base: position 43,633 of record NZ_SZXD01000008.1, on the reverse strand, counting down.
AGTAAAAATGGAATTTGAATAAAAGTTTTGGTCTTTGGCATACCCCTTGCTTTAGGTAAATCAACGAATGATAACAAGTTGATAACAAGAGGACGGGATATGTCTCTACACTCTCCAGGGCTGGCGTTTCGCGCCGCGCTCAGCAAAGAAAACCCATTACAAATCGTCGGCACCATCAACGCCAATCACGCTCTGCTGGCTCAGCGTGCCGGGTATCAGGCGATTTATCTCTCTGGCGGCGGCGTTGCGGCGGGGTCGTTGGGTCTGCCGGATCTCGGTATTTCTACCCTTGATGATGTACTGACCGATATTCGTCGTATCACTGATGTTTGCCCGCTGCCATTGCTGGTGGATGCGGATATTGGTTTTGGATCGTCGGCGTTCAACGTGGCGCGTACCGTGAAGTCGATGATTAAAGCCGGTGCCGCCGCGCTGCATATTGAAGATCAGATCGGCGCCAAGCGTTGCGGGCATCGTCCGAACAAGGCGATCGTCTCAAAAGAAGAGATGGTCGACAGGATCCGCGCCGCCGTGGATGCGCGTACCGATCCCAACTTTGTGATTATGGCGCGCACCGATGCGTTGGCGGTGGAGGGGTTAGAAGCGGCCATCGATCGTGCCCAGGCATACGTTGAAGCGGGGGCCGACATGCTGTTCCCGGAAGCCATTACCGAGCTGGCGATGTACCGCCAGTTTGCCGATGCGGTGCAGGTACCGATCCTCGCTAACATTACCGAATTTGGCGCCACGCCGCTGTTTACTACCGATGAACTGCGTAGCGCGAACGTCGCCATGGCCCTGTATCCGCTGTCTGCCTTCCGCGCCATGAACCGTGCTGCTGAACGGGTCTACAACGTGCTGCGCCAGGAAGGTACGCAAAAGAGCGTGATCGACATTATGCAGACGCGCAACGAACTGTACGAAAGCATCAATTACTACCAGTTCGAAGAGAAACTCGACGCGCTGTACACAAAAAAGTAACCGTCGTAGGCCGGATAAGGCGAAGCCGCCATCCGGCAATAAATTTGTACCCTACATATTATAAAAATGACGAGGACAACATGAGCGACACAACAATCCTGCAAAACAACACGCATGTCATTAAACCTAAAAAATCGGTTGCGCTGTCAGGCATCGCCGCCGGAAATACCGCGTTATGCACCGTGGGTAAAAGCGGTAACGACCTGCATTATCGCGGCTACGATATTCTCGACTTGGCGCAACAGTGCGAATTTGAAGAAGTCGCGCACCTGCTGATCCACGGGAAATTACCTACCCGCGACGAACTCACCGCCTATAAAAGCAAACTCAAAGCGCTGCGCGGCTTACCCGCAAACGTGCGTACCGTGCTGGAAGCGCTGCCTGCCGCATCCCACCCGATGGATGTGATGCGCACCGGCGTCTCCGCGCTGGGGTGTACATTGCCGGAAAAAGAGGGGCATACCGTTTCCGGCGCGCGCGATATTGCAGACAAGCTGCTGGCGTCCCTCAGCTCGATCCTCTTGTACTGGTATCACTACAGCCATAACGGCGAGCGCATTCAGCCGGAAACGGACGATGATTCCATTGGCGGTCACTTCCTGCATCTGCTGCATGGCGAAAAACCGTCGCAAAGCTGGGAAAAGGCGATGCATATTTCGCTGGTGCTGTATGCCGAGCACGAATTTAACGCATCCACTTTCACCAGTCGTGTGATTGCGGGAACCGGCTCCGATATGTATTCCGCGATTATCGGCGCGATTGGCGCGCTGCGTGGGCCGAAACATGGCGGGGCGAATGAAGTGTCGCTGGAGATCCAGCAGCGTTATGAAACGCCGGATGAAGCCGAAGCGGATATCCGCAAACGCGTGGAAAACAAAGAAGTGGTGATTGGCTTTGGTCATCCGGTTTACACCATTGCCGACCCGCGTCATCAGGTGATTAAACGCGTGGCGAAGCAGCTTTCTCAGGAAGGCGGTTCGCTGAAAATGTACAACATCGCCGACCGTCTGGAAGAGGTGATGTGGGAAACGAAAAAGATGTTCCCCAACCTCGACTGGTTCTCGGCGGTCTCCTACAACATGATGGGCGTCCCGACCGAAATGTTCACTCCGCTGTTTGTTATCGCCCGCGTTACCGGCTGGGCGGCGCACATCATCGAACAGCGCCAGGACAACAAAATTATCCGTCCTTCCGCCAACTACACCGGCCCGGAAGATCGCGTATTTGTGCCGATCGAAAAGCGTTGCTAATTAAAACCTCTAAATATAAAAACAGGAGTTGTACCCTATGTCCGCACATATTTCGAACGTTCGCCCAGACTTTGACCGTGAAATCGTTGATATCGTTGATTACGTTATGAATTACGAGATCACCTCAAAGGTGGCGTACGACACCGCGCATTATTGCCTGCTCGACACCCTTGGCTGTGGTCTGGAAGCGCTGGAATATCCGGCCTGTAAAAAACTGTTAGGACCGGTGGTGCCGGGGACCGTAGTGCCGAACGGCGTTCGCGTACCGGGCACCCAGTTCCAGCTTGACCCGGTGCAGGCGGCGTTTAACATCGGCGCGATGATCCGCTGGCTGGACTTCAACGACACCTGGCTGGCCGCGGAATGGGGCCATCCTTCCGATAACCTCGGCGGTATTTTGGCGACGGCTGACTGGCTGTCACGCAACGCGGTGGCGGCGGGGAAAGCGCCGTTGACCATGAAAAAAGTGCTGACCGGGATGATCAAAGCCCATGAAATTCAGGGCTGTATCGCGCTGGAAAACTCCTTTAACCGCGTTGGTTTGGATCACGTTCTGTTGGTAAAAGTCGCCTCCACGGCGGTGGTCGCGGAGATGCTTGGGCTGAGCCGGGATGAAATCCTCAACGCCGTTTCGCTGGCGTGGGTCGACGGCCAGTCGCTGCGTACCTATCGTCATGCGCCAAATACCGGCACGCGTAAATCCTGGGCGGCAGGCGATGCGACCTCCCGCGCAGTACGTCTGGCGTTGATGGCAAAAACGGGCGAGATGGGATATCCGTCCGCGCTGACGGCGAAAACCTGGGGCTTTTATGACGTCTCCTTCAAAGGGGAATCGTTCCGCTTCCAGCGTCCGTACGGCTCTTACGTGATGGAAAACGTGCTGTTTAAAATCTCCTTCCCGGCCGAGTTCCACTCGCAGACCGCGGTAGAAGCGGCAATGACGCTGTATGAACAACTGCAGGCCGCGGGTAAAACGGCGGCTGATATCGAAAAAGTGACCATTCGCACCCACGAAGCCTGTATCCGCATCATCGATAAAAAAGGCCCGTTGGATAACCCGGCGGATCGCGATCACTGCATCCAGTATATGGTCGCCATTCCGCTGCTGTTTGGGCGTTTAACCGCGGCAGATTACGAAGACGGCGTGGCGCAGGACAAACGTATTGATGCCCTGCGCGAGAAGATCACCTGCTTCGAAGATCCGGCCTTTACTGCCGATTATCACGACCCGGAAAAACGTGCCATTGCTAACGCCATCACTCTCGAGTTCACCGATGGTTCACGTTTTGAAGAAGTGGTGGTGGAGTACCCAATCGGTCATGCGCGCCGTCGTCACGACGGTATGCCGAAGCTGGTCGAGAAGTTCAAAATCAACCTGGCGCGTCAGTTCCCGACCCGTCAGCAGCAGCGCATTCTGGATGTCTCCCTGGACAGAGCCCGCCTGGAGCAGATGCCGGTCAATGAGTATATGGACCTTTATGTAATCTAAACCTGCGTGCGGCAAGGCGTAAGTTCAACAGGAGAGCATTATGTCTTATAGCGAGTTTTATCAACGTTCGATTACGCAACCGGAGTCATTCTGGGCCGAGCAGGCCCAGCGTATTGACTGGCAGCAGCCGTATACGCAGGTGCTGGATCACAGCAACCCGCCGTTTGCCCGCTGGTTTTGCGGCGGCAAGACCAATTTGTGTCATAACGCCATCGACCGCTGGGTGGAGAAACAGCCTGAGGCGCTGGCGCTGATTGCGGTGTCATCGGAAACCGAAGAAGAGCGTACCTTTACCTTTCGTCAGCTGTACGACGAAGTGAATGTGGCGGCGGCAATGTTGCTGTCTCTGGGCGTACAGCGCGGCGACAGGGTATTGGTTTATATGCCGATGATCGCCGAGGCGCACATTACGCTGCTGGCCTGCGCGCGCATTGGGGCGATCCATTCGGTGGTGTTCGGTGGCTTTGCCTCGCACAGCGTGGCGGCACGCATCGACGACGCCCAACCGGTGATTATCGTTTCGGCGGATGCCGGCGCGCGCGGGGGCAAGATCCTGCCGTATAAAAAGCTGCTCGATGATGCAATCAGTCAGGCGCAGCACCAGCCGCGTCATGTGGTATTGGTCGATCGTGGTTTGGCGAAAATGGCGCGGGTAGAGGGGCGCGACCTCGACTTTGCCGCGCTGCGCCAACAGCATCTTGGCGCGCGGGTGCCGGTGACGTGGCTGGAATCGAATGAAACCTCCTGCATTCTCTATACCTCCGGGACAACCGGTAAACCGAAGGGCGTCCAGCGCGACGTTGGCGGCTATGCGGTCGCGCTGGCAACCACGATGGACACCATTTTCGGCGGTAAAGCGGGCGGCGTGTTCTTCTGCGCGTCGGACATCGGCTGGGTGGTTGGGCATTCGTATATCGTGTATGCCCCGCTGCTGGCGGGGATGGCGACGGTGGTGTACGAAGGGCTGCCAACGTACCCGGACTGCGGCGTGTGGTGGAAGATTGTTGAGAAGTATCAGGTTAGCCGGATGTTCTCCGCGCCAACGGCGATACGCGTACTGAAGAAATTCCCGACCGCGCAGATCCGCAATCACGATCTCTCCTCGCTGGAGGTGCTGTATCTGGCCGGGGAACCGCTGGACGAACCGACCGCCAGTTGGGTAACGGAAACGCTGGGCGTCCCGGTTATCGACAACTACTGGCAGACCGAATCCGGCTGGCCAATTATGGCGATCGCGCGTGGGCTGGACGACAGGCCTTCGCGGTTGGGCAGCCCTGGCGTGCCGATGTACGGCTATAACGTGCAGTTGCTCAATGAGGTGACCGGTGAACCCTGTGCAGCGAATGAGAAGGGGATGCTGGTCATTGAAGGGCCGCTGCCGCCAGGGTGTATTCAGACCATCTGGGGCGATGACGCGCGGTTCGTAAATACCTACTGGTCGCTGTTTTCTCGTCAGGTATACGCCACTTTTGACTGGGGCATTCGCGATGCCGACGGCTACTACTTCATCCTCGGCCGTACGGATGACGTTATTAACGTTGCCGGACACCGACTGGGTACGCGTGAGATAGAGGAGAGTATTTCCAGCTATCCAAACGTCGCAGAAGTGGCGGTGGTCGGCGTGAAAGATGCTTTGAAAGGGCAGGTGGCGGTTGCATTTGTTATTCCGAAACAGAGCGACAGCCTTGAAGATCGCGACATCGCGCATTCGGAAGAGAAGGCGATTATGGCGCTGGTGGACAGTCAGATTGGTAACTTTGGCCGTCCGGCACACGTCTGGTTTGTGTCACAGTTGCCAAAAACGCGCTCCGGTAAAATGCTCAGGCGGACGATTCAGGCAATCTGTGAAGGCCGCGATCCCGGCGATCTGACGACCATTGACGATCCGGCGTCGCTGCAGCAAATTCGCCAGGCGATCGAGGAGTAGCCGTTATTAATTGGCCCGGTGGCGCGATGCTTACCGGGCCTGGTTTCTAATCGACTTTCTTATACGGTCCGTGATAGTAATCAAACGGCGCATAGACCGTATCTGCCACAAAAGACAGTGGTACATCGATAAATAACAGCGCTAAATCGAAATAGTTATAATCATAAGCGCCTGGATTTTTTAGTTTATCAATGTCGTGGTGCGTACCCACATAATAGGTATTCGAATCCTCGCCTTCCGTGCGTGCATTAATGCTGCCACATCCTGAAAGTAATGCGCTGACCAACAACGTCACTACCGCAACCGTCTTTCTGCTCATCCTGTGACCTGGGTTTTACCGTCTCGTTTACCATAGCAGGTTAAAAGCGGCTTTTTGTCCGCAGAACTTAAACCCCCAGGTCAGGACTCATAGAGTGAGGATTGCACGTTGTAGGCCGGATAAACCACGTGAGTGGTGCATCCGGCAAAGAGGCTTTTACAGCGCGACGCTTTCGCGACGACGCAGCAGGAAAAATAAGGGCAGGTCATAACCTGCCCATTATTATTATGTTTAACCCCAGATAACCTGGTAGTGATAACGTCCGGCACTCAGCAAAAACTCCGGAGACACGGAAGGACTCCATGAATCATCGCCGCCGACACCCATATGGAAGCCATCAATATTGAGCCAGGTACCCGCCTCCGGTTGCAGCAGATGACGGTGGCTGGTTTCCATTAGTTGCTGTTGGCTAAAGCGGCTGATGTTGAACAGGAAGTCGCCACGCCATTGATGCGTGCCGTAGTGCAGTTCGCGCGTGCCGCAGCGCAGACCGTTTTCGCTCGGGAAAACATACGGGGTGTACATCTCATCGAGTGACAGATCCCAACGGTCAAAACAGGCGGCGCTCAGGCGATCCGGGTAGTTCTCATGTGGACCGAGACCTAACCAATTCACTCGCTCGGCGACCTGCGACAGCTGGCAGCTCAGGCCAATACGCGCCGGATGCGGCGTGCCGCTGGCGACGTCGACATCCACCGTTATCTGCATCTCGCCATGACCGTCGATACGATACGATTTACGGCTGATAAACAGTGTTTCATCCTGATACTGCCAGGCATGCGCGGTGGTGATCAGTACTGCGTTGCTGAGCGCGTCGGCAGCACAGTGCAGTAACGTTGCTGCAACCTGATAATGACCGGCGGCCTTCCAGCGTTCAACCCAGGCATTCGGGTCAATGCGGGTTGACTCGCTGACGCCGATATCGTTGTCCAGCGGCGCGCGGGTGAACTGGTCGGTCAGTGGGGATAACAACTGGGCGGTATCATCAAGCCAGTATTGTGTCAGCAGGCCAGACCGACGGTCGAATTGCCAACGCTTGTTGTCGTTCTCAGCAGTAAAGCTGTTTTCGCTAACGTTGAGCTGTGGTGCGTTGCGGACAGTTGGCTGCCGCACCATGCTGAGTTTCTCTTCCAGCTTCCACTGCTGCCAGGCGCTGATATGTCCGGCGTCTGACCAGGCGGTGGCGCGAGGCTGTTCCACGCGCACCGTCAGCCACAGTTGGCCTGCGGTTTCCGGCATCGGGCAATTTGGCAGGGTAATCACCTGGCGGCCCTGCGGGGCAATATCCAGAACGATTTGTCCGGCGGCCAGCAGGTTGCCGTCCTGGGCAATCGACCAGTGCAGAACTTCGTTATCGCTGCGGCGGAACAGATATTCGCTGGTCACTTCAATCTGGCGTTCAGCGCCCGGCAGTAACGTAAACTGGAAAAACTGCTGTTCATGTTTGGCCTCGTATAACGCCGGATGCGGGGTGCGATCGGCGAACACCAGTCCGTTCATGCAGAACTGACGATCGTTAGGCGTGTCGCCAAAGTCGCCACCGTAGGCTGACCATGCCTTACCGTTCTCATCATATTTAATCAGCGACTGATCCACCCAGTCCCAGACAAACCCGCCCTGCAGGCGCGGATACTGACGAAATGCCTGCCAGTATTTGGCGAAGCCGCCGAAACTATTGCCCATCGCATGGGCATATTCACAGAGAATGAGTGGACGCTGCTCACCGGGCATCGACAGCCACTTTTTAATCGACCATTTAGGTACCGCCGGGAAGGGCTGATCCTGATCGACGCGGGCGTACATCGGGCAAATAATGTCGGTCGCCGCGGTATTCGCGCCGCCGCCTTCGTACTGTACCGGGCGTGACGGGTCTTCTGATTTTATCCAGCGATACAGCGCGTCGTGATTGACGCCATGACCGGATTCATTGCCCAGCGACCAGATGATAATGCTCGGATGGTTGCGATCGCGCAGCACCATGCGCGTCACGCGCTGGCTCATGGCAGGCAACCATGTGGGATCGTCGCTCAGGCGATTCATTGGCACCATGCCGTGGGTTTCGATATTGGCTTCGTCGACCACGTACAGGCCGTAGCGATCGCACAAGGTGTACCACAACGGATGGTTCGGGTAATGGGAGCAACGCACGGCGTTAAAGTTGTTCTGCTTCATCAGCAGAATATCCTGCACCATCGTCGCCTCATCCATCACCTGACCGTTGACCGGATGGTGCTCATGACGGTTGGTGCCGCGAATCAATAGCGGTTTACCGTTTAACAGTAGCAGGCCGTTTTTGATATCAATCTGACGAAAGCCGACGTCACAGGCTTCTGCTTCAATCAGCACCCCATCCGCGGTATGTAACTGCACAACGGCACGGTACAGATTGGGCGTTTCGGCACTCCACAGCGCTGGCTTTTCGACGTTCAACCGCAGGGTAACCCGGTCATGATAAGCGCCGCGCTCATCAATAATCTCGCTGCCGAGTGGGGAGGTCGTTTCGTCAGTGAGCGTTTCACCTCCCCACAATTGCAGGGAAACGCGTAAATCTTCGCTCGCGTTGCCTGCCACTTTGACTTCCGCTTCCAGCACGGCGCGGCTGAAGTCATCGTTAAAACGGGTGTTAATGCGCAGGTCGCTGATTTGCGTGGTGGGCTTATGCAGCAAAGATACGTCGCGAAAGATCCCGCTCATGCGCCACATATCCTGGTCTTCCAGATAGCTGCCGTCGCTCCATCGCAGCACCATCACGGCCAGGCGGTTTTCGCCGCGCAGCAGATAATCGCTCAGATCGAATTCAGAGGGCAGACGGCTGTCCTGACCGTAGCCGACCCAGCGACCGTTGCACCACAGATGAAAGGCGGAATTGACGCCGTCAAAAATAATGCGCGTCTGACCTTCATCTAACCACGCGTCTTCGATATTAAATGTGAGCGAGTAACATCCCGTTGGGTTCTGTGCCGGAACGTACGGCGGATTAACCGGAATCGGGTAGGTGACGTTGGTATAAATTGGCGCGTCGTAACCGTCCATCTGCCAGTTAGAGGGGACGTTGATAGTGTCAGCCTGTGGCAGATCGCTTGTCAGCCAGCTTTCCGGCACAGCCTCCGGCGCGGGAAACCACGCGAATTGCCACTGGCCATTCAGCGAACGTAACTGGGCTGAGCGCTGATTAGTTCGCGCATCATCTGCTGAGCGCCAGCTACAGAAAGGTGGGTGCGCCTCCAGGCGGTTGAGCTGCGTGACACCGGGATTTTCCCAGTCGCGGCGGGCCAGAACAGCGGAGAGTGAATCTGGGTTCAGGTTCATAACGGTATCCTGTTTGAATTTGTTATTCGCTCACAATTTCAATCAAAATACGGATAAGCGTTCCCAACTGTAAAGGATGGGGCGTGTAATGAGTGAACTGACTCACACAATTGTTATGCGTTCACATTTTAGGTGTGAGCTGAGAGACTTGCCTCGCCAACTGGATGAGTGAATCCGCCAGCGCCTGGGGAGAGGTGGTTTGCGTATCGGGAGGCAGAACCGTTTTGCGCTTAACCAGAGTTACGGGCAGCAGTTGGTTGCCCACAGTTGATTCGCCATGGGGAAGTTGCAGCAGCCTGTCGACGCTGGTTTCGCCTAATAACGGAAAATCCTGCCTGATGGTAGTCAGCGGTGGAATGTAGCAGGCGCTGTCTTCGGTGTCATCGTAGCCGATCACCGAGATATCCATCGCCACCCGCAGGCCGAACTCGCTGATTGCCCGCATCGCGCCCAGCGCCATTTGATCGTTAGCAACCAGCATAGCGGTGGGGAGATTACCGCTATTGAGCATATGCAGTGTTTGTTGAAAACCGGACATGGCGCTCCAGTCGCCTTCCAGCTCCGCGACGGGTTGCAACTGATAGTACGCCAGATATTTATGCCATCCCGCATGGCGAAGCCTTGCCGAAACCGAAGTGCGCGGCCCGCTCAGCAGGGCGATACGCTGATGTCTGTGCTGTACCAGATGTTCAACGCCAAGGCGTGCGCCGTCATCATGGGAGAAAATCACGCTGTTAATTGGCGTCTGGTCAGAGACATCGAGAAACAGCACCGGCACCGTACCGCAGGCGGCAGCTACGGCAATGGCGTCTTCTTCATCCAGCGGATAGTTAATGATAAGCCCGGTTACGCGTTGGGAAAGCAGGTTGTGGACCGCGGCTTTGCATGCTTCAACGCCGCTGCGCTCGACCATGGCGATCACCACGCTGGCACCGGACTGATCGGCGCGGGATTTTATGGCGGCAACGATTTGTGAAGGGGCGTGCAGGGCAAGGTTCGCCGTCACGACGCCAATCAGCGACGTCTGTTTACCTGCCAGCTGCTGTGCGACGCGGTTAGGGATGTAGTTGAGTTCCGCCATCGCGGCCTCAACTTTCTGTCGGGTTTTTGCAGAAACGTGGCTGGCCTGATTTACGACGCGCGAGACGGTCTGGTAAGAGACTCCTGCATGGTCTGCCACATCGTATAGCGTTACCGGTTTCACGTTTATCACCCCTGTCATGATGTTTTCTACGCGCTATGATGCCACAGCGGGACGGTTTTGGGGGATTTGCGCATTGGTTCTGCGAGGCACATTCCAGGGGGGCGTCTCTGGCGCCGGAGGATTTATCGTCGTGATTATTAACAGAATAAAAAAGTGAGGACATGGTGAGCGACGTTGCGGCAAATAACATTCTGTCCATCTACAGGCGTCATGCGGATGCCTTTGCCAGCCAGCGCTCTCGTGCACTGTTTGAAAAAAGCTGGCTGGACAAATTCATCTCGGTTATGGGCGGGCAGGGCAGCATTGTGGATATTGGCTGCGGGAACGGTCAGCCGATTGCCGGGTATTTTATCCAGCAAGGTTTTCAGCTCACAGGGATTGATGGTTCCGCAGCGATGTTGGCGCGGGCCCGGCAATCCTTTCCCGCGCAGCGCTGGCTGGAGCAGGATATGCGTGAACTGGCACTCGACGAAACCTTTGCCGGCCTGATTGCGTGGGACAGTTTTTTCCATTTAACCCAGCAAGACCAACGAAAGATGTTCCCAATTTTTGACCGGCTTAGCCATCCCGGCAGCGCGCTGATGTTTACCAGCGGTACCGGGAATGGCATTGCTATGGGGCAATTTGAAGGCGAGCCGCTATTTCACGCCAGCCTTGCACCTGATGAATATCGCGCATTGCTCTCAGCGCATGGCTTTGCGGTGGTCGAGATGGTGATGGAAGATCCGGAATGCGCAGGGCACACGGTGTGGCTGGCGAAAAAAAGCTAAATGCCGCGAAAGGTTTTGCGCCATTCGGCGGGGCTGACGCCGAAATGAGATTTAAAATGCTGACGCCAGGTGACAGGCGACTGAAAACCGACCTGTTCGGCGATGCGTTCAACGGGCAACTGACTGGACTCCAGTAGCGCCTGGCTGCGGCGAAGACGCTCGACAATCAACCACTCTGCCACGCTCGACCCGGTGGCTTTCATAAAGTGACGGGTTAACGTGCGACGGCTCATCATCAGCCGCTGCGCCAGCGCATCGATACTATGCTGCTCGTGGATATGCAGGCGTAAATAATCAAGCAGGGCATTGATGCGCTGATCCTGGGTATTTTTCGCCACCGGCTGTTCGATAAATTGTGCCTGACCACCTTCGCGATGCGGCGGCACAATCATCCGCCGCGCAATCTGATTCGCTGCCGTGCTGCCAAAACGTTGGCGGATCACGTACAAACAGCAATCCAGCGCGGCGGCAGTGCCTGCTGAGGTAATAATACCGTCGTCATCCACATACAGAGCGTTGATATCCAGACGCGCCGCCGGGAAGCGGGCCTGGAAATCCTGCTCGAACTCCCAGTGCGTGGCCGCCCGTTTGCCATCCAGCAGACCGGCATAGCCGAGGACAAATGCGCCCAGACACAGCCCGACCATTTGCGCGCCGTTTTGCCGCGCACGGTTGAGCGCATCAAGCAACCCCTGCGGCGGGCGATGTGCGGTCGTGCCCCAGTAAGGGATCACCACGATGTCGGCTGCCTCCAACGCTTCATAGCCATAAGCTGCGTTAATCGAGAAACCGTCCTGCGAGGAAACGATACCGGGCTGTTCGGCGCACAATTGCACGTCGAAGCGCTTTTTCGCCGCCACTTTGTCACTGAAAATGATGCACGGCACCGAGAAGTGAAACGGGCTGAAATCTTCCACGGCGACAATAGCGACGGTAAGCGGCTGCATACGATTCCTCTGCGGATATTAAAACGTCAGGGTTTCACCATCTTCCGGCACGTTGACGCATTGCGCAATCTGGTTGTCGCTGGCGTATGCTTTCAGCGCGGCGCGGGTCAACAAACAGTGGTTTATCGCCTCCATATGCGTGGCCACAATTTGTGCATTGGGAAGCGTGAAGTGGGTTTTTAGTACATCTTCCGCGCCCATAATAATTGGGCCAAAACCGATGACGTGGGCAAAACCTGCGTTCAAAATCACCACACCCGGCTGGAAAGTCAGCATGTTGGCTTCCACTTCGTCACGCCAGATAGTGTCCCCAACAAGATACAGCGTTTTTTCCGCCTGATGCTGAAAGATAACCCCGCAGGCATCGCCTAAACGTTCCGCCATTTGCGGGATGGCGTAAGCGCGATCTGAGCCATGCTGACCGCCGGTTTTACGTAAGGTAATGTCGCCCAGCGTGGTATTGTGTGTCAGTACATTAAGTTGGGTGAAACCCTGATCTCGCAGCACCTGCGCATCCTGCTCATTTTGCACGTAAATCGGTTTGTCTTTCGGCACGACCCGTGCTGCAACCTTATCCCAGTGATCTTCATGCAGATGCGTCACGATCAGGGCATCGACGTTAAGCAGATTATCAATATTAACAGGCAGATCGACGGTCGGATTGCGGATCTCCACACGTGCCGTTCCGGCAAAGCCCGGATAAGCACCTTTTGCCGCCAGCATTGGATCGATTAGAAAGGTTTTGCCACCAAAGGTGATGCACTGCGTGGCGTTGCGGATTTGCGTGATGTTCATGGTGATTGCTCCACGTGTTGGGTCAGTGGTGTCATCGTAGAGTGTTGTGCATAAGTTGAATGTGGGCAAATGGGCGAGTAGCGATGGGATCGGGCCAATTACAGAGGCCGATAATGTAATTAGATTTAAGGTAATTGAATATTTACTTTATAGCTCTCGGGTTAATTCGTTGCTATTGTACCGACCTGAATAAAAATACAGATATATAAATAAAGATTAATTAAATGCGAAGCGGCTTCAGAAAGTATATTGGTTAAATGCAATATATTGCAGCCAATAAAACAGATCGCGAACTATGAAATAAGAATGCTATCATTCACATCAGACGCGGCAGACAACTGCTGGCACAGACATTCACCCCGGAGCACCTCATGAACAACGACATTCCGCTAAAATATTATGATATCGCCGACGAGTACGCGACCGAAGCCGCAAAGCCGGTAAGCGATGCCGAACGCGACGCGCTGGCGCACTACTTTCAGCAACTGATCACCCGTTTAATGAACAATGAAGAAATTAGCGAAGAAGCGCAGCAGGAGATGGCAACCGTGGCCGGTGTCGACGCGCAGCGTATCGACGATATCGCAGAGTTCCTCAATCGCTGGGGTAACGAGTAGCCAAAGACGTGGTCTGTGTTTTACACTGCGCGCAAATTCAGTAGATATACTCTGCGAGTATTAGATTTAATCAGGTGGAAACAGCAATGAACGGAACAATCACAACGTGGTTTAAAGATAAAGGCTTTGGATTTATCAAAGATGAAAATGGCGAAAACCGCTATTTTCATGTGATTAAGGTTGCTAATCCTGAGCTGATCAAGAAAGACGCGGCGGTAACCTTTGAACCGACCACCAACAACAAAGGTCTGTCTGCCTATGCGGTGAAGGTCATACCAGACAGTAAATACATCTATATCGCTGGCGAACGTCTGAAGCTCACGGCGATCAAGTCGTACCTGGTATACAGCGAAGAAGTCCCTGTCGAGACCCGTATTGATAAAGAAAATGCGGTGCTGTCTGTCGGCGTGCTGATGAACAGTATCCGGCCGAAATCAGAGGTGAAGCCAGGTGAAATGCGTAAACTGAAAAAACTGGCTATCACCACTTTCCAGGGCACGACGCTGATTTTCTCCGAAGATGAAATCGACATCGAGGCGACAGTGAAACTGCTTAAGGTCTGAAGCTCTTCAGACTGATAAGTGCCGCAACTCTGCTATCCATTGCCCCATGCGGATGTTGTTGCTCTGAGCGCTGAGGATGTTAGAAACCGCTCGCTCAGAGCAGAAAACGTTATTCAATTGCTGAAGCCGTTGCTGGCTCCGCGTCCTTATTATTGCTGAGGTCCAATTAGTTAGGATAAAAACAAAAGAAGCATGACGGAGTCTGGTAATAATCTATTCATAATGTTAATTATTGATTAAATAAAAGTAGCATCTCATGAAGTTGGGGTATTTTTATTTCTCATAGACGAGAATTTACACATCATGATATAATATGGTGGAGAAAACTCGCGGTTTATTAATCTGCGCGTAATGTAAATAAATTTTCGGGGAGTGCATTCCAGTGGGACGTAAATGGGCCAATATTGTTGGTAAAAAAACGGCTAAAGACGGTGCAACGTCTAAAGTATATTCAAAATTCGGTGTGGAAATCTATGCTGCTGCTAAACAAGGTGATCCAGACCCAGAATTAAACACTGCTTTAAAATTCGTTATTGAACGTGCGAAACAAGCCCAGGTTCCCAAGCACGTTATTGATAAAGCGATTGATAAAGCCAAAGGTGGCAGCGACGAAACGTTCATGCAAGGGCGTTATGAAGGCTTTGGTCCAAGTGGTTCCATGATTATCGCTGAAACCCTGACTTCAAACGTTAACCGCACAATTGCTAATATTCGTTCAATCTTCAATAAAAAAGGTGGGAATATCGGGGCGGCAGGTTCTGTCAGCTACATGTTTGACAATACTGGTGTGATCGTATTTAAAGGCACTGATCCTGACCACATTTTTGAAACTTTGCTTGAAGCTGAAGTCGATGTTCGTGATGTCACCGAAGATGAAGGCAATATCATTATTTATACTGAGTCTACCGACCTTCATAAAGGCATTGCAGCGTTAAAAGCAGCGGGAATTACAGAGTTCTCAACAACAGAATTAGAAATGATTGCTCAATCAGAAATTGAACTGTCGGCAGAAGATTTAGAAATCTTTGCAGGGCTTGTTGATGCCCTTGAAGATGACGATGATGTTCAAAAAGTATATCATAACGTTGCAAATCTCTAATTCTAAATTAAAGAAATCTGTCATTGTGGCAGATTTTTTTAACGAATAGATTTGTTATAAAAAGTATATCTGGCCAGACAGTACGGCAGAAAAAAGTAAATATCTGCTGGCTCAATTTTGGCTCTGTCTCGCCAGCCACTGACCGACGATAGGCCATAATTTCTCCGCACTTCGCGTCCGAAAAAAGCCCATGTGTCCCACGGAAGAAAGACCAAAATCTGCGTGCCGAATTTCGCGATGTTCGATTTTTGCGTTTTGCACTGGCTCCATCAGGGATGCAATGGCTTCAGGGTTAGCCCACGGATCGTCATCAAAACCCATCACCAGTAAAGGTAAGGTTATCTTACTTGCCCGTTGGCGTGCATCCCAGTCTGGATCGTCGTAGAAATAACCCGGCATTGCGCTCCAGCGTCCCCACTGAAGCATCACGGGAGCAGGCAAATCTTCGCCCAGTCCAAGGCGCCTGGCAGGCATATACCCGAAGATACGGCAAAGAACCGGGGCCAGAACACGCAGCAAGCACCAGACCCGCACCTTCTCTGCCGTCTGTTTTATTGTGCTCGTCACCCCGGCATGGGAGGCCACAATGACGGCCGCGTGCAGGGCGGAGGTGGCCGTGGAAAGCAGAACAGCATGTCCGCCGACACTGTGTCCTACCGCCAGCAGGTTAAGTCCGGGGAAATGCGTTTTAGCCCAGGCAGTAATGCAGCCTACATCCTGCTCGATCCAGTCTGACATCGAGATGCTGTAGCTACGGAGCTTCCCGGATTTTGAGCGGCCCGTTCCACGGTAATCGTAAGTGATGACACTGAATCCCTGATTAAAAAGGTACTCTGCGAATCCCTTATAAAACGCCTGTACCACCGCCGTGGCTGGGTGGAGAATAACGATCGCTTTGGCATCGCTTCTTTCCCAGATCGTGGCAGACAGAAATCCGCCTTCATTGACGGGTATTAATATTGAATTCATTCGTAGAGCCTTATCTTTGTGGTCATACCAGTGAGTTCTGAATTCAATGTAGCTTTAACTACCAAATTTAGCGATTTTTTTTGTTCTGTATCCCGGCCTCGTTAAAGGAGACCGTGAATAGTGTAAGGCTATTTTAGCTTTCCTCTCAGCGCTTCATAGACCTCAAGCGCTTTCTGCACATTCGTCTCATTCAACGATATCTCCGAGATGTCGATAAACCAGGTTCCTGAGCTATTGGGGAACTATCTAAAATCTAATAATCAGGATAATCCTGTTAATTTTACAGAATATGTAGTTATATTATGTAAATGCGCTTCGTTAATCGCCAAATGATTCCAAATAACTCCAAATATTAACCATATTTAGTAGCCATCCATAGCCACTTGAATACAACAAACTGTTGTAAAAAAATAATAGTAAAGTAACATATGACTAATCAAAGAGGATGATCATGTCTGTTACTCTGCAGTGGAAAAATACAAGCATTCATCCATCAAAACTATAATGCCGGGATGAATAAATAAAAATGGGTAGAAATAATAAACGAAAGGCTCCGCAATCTAATCCGTCAAAAAAAAAGCCAAAGGATAAGAATGTGCCTAAACCTTTTCTCAAAAAATTTAGTAGTTTTATTTTATGGCTCTCCGCTACTGGTGGACTTACATTTGCTGTTACCTATGTTTTCGATTTTTTGACTGGAGATGTAGAGGTCAGGTACGTTAAATCTTCTGGAAGAAGTTATGAATTTAACTTGACGAATAAAAGTTCTACCGACCAGATTATTGAGACTTTCAGAATAGTTCCTGATTTTGAACAAAAGGTAATATATAAAATAACAAAAGATATCACCGGTGTTTTTACTAAGGATGGTGTGTCAATCCTTGGTGGAAATATATCTTCTATGCCTGCGTATGAGTATAAAGAGATGAATGGCTATGTATTAGCAGCGAAGTCTGATGTGAATTTCTTTGTTCCACCTTTGGTTGCGAGGAATTATGTAGAGCCGGAGTATGTTGTAGTATTTGCTGAATATAGAACGAAGTCAAATAATAAATACATGGCAAAACTTGAATCTGCGTTAATAAAACTAAAGCTTAGAGATGGTGTTAAACGTCAAAAATATTTAATTGTTAATAATTTCTGGACTCCAATAAGCAATAGCAATTTTATCGATGCAGTAAAAATCGCTTGCCGAGATGATGACGTCTTTGCAAAAACGGAAGAATGTAAAAAATATATTAATAATTGATTTTTTGTGAGAAGGGTTTGGTGTTTATCATTCTGAACTTCTGTTCTTTGTATATTATATGTATGTATTAAAGTGACATCAAAAAATAGGAAGTTTTTAAGCCTGGAGGTAAGATGCAAAATTTAATATTTATTGTAGATGAAGATCTTCAAGATGAACCCTCGACCGAAGAAATAATCACGACGCTAATTTCTGATGGCGAAGAAATACCTCTCGAAAATACAGTAAAAAAAGGAAAGCCATTTGCCTCTTCTAAAGGAAACTGCGAGACAGAAAATAGTGATCGTAAAATGATAAATCCTTTAGTGGCCAATATTGCGCTTGAAATGGCTGCGAGATTGTTACCATTACCTGTCGCAGTTCTTGTGAACGCAGCACCTGCCGCTTATTCTTTATATCAATTGTTTTCAAAGAAAAATGAAGAAGATGTTTCTGTTGCCAGCTTGAAGCAATCTGCAAGTTCTTTTGATAAATATTTAAAGCGTATAAGTATGACTATCGATATGACCTCAAAGGAAAATTACCGTTTTCAACCTGGTCATCCTCAGATAAATCAAGCTTACATCAGACACCCTCTGTCAGAGGAAAATGACTCTAAAAAGGATCTTTATATTCTCAGTGACAGCTTAGATGATATCCTGCTTCAGGAACGAGAGGCTGAGATGATAAGAGTATTTGTAAGTTTGGGGGCGACGAAAATAGAATTTCGCAAAGAAAATAAATCGAATTTATTAAGTGATGCCAAAGTAGAAATTGATGCTGCATTACCTGTTAGTTCAGCTGAGACTAGCATGAAATTAAATTCAGCGACCACGGATATCGGTAGCGCTAAACGAGTTATTACTTTAGCTGGTTGTGAATGGAAAAAAGGTAGGGAACTTGATAGGTCAGCATTTAGTTGGTTACCGTATGAACCATCATGGGAAAGCATTGTATTTGCAAGGGAAAAGGGTGGTTGCCTTAGTGCAGAACTGGAATTAAAAAAGAAGAGCGTATTCTCATCGACTAAAGAGGGACGCTTAGGATTTGGCATGAATGCGTTCACAGGTTCAGTAGGCGCAAGCGTGGATCTCAATCGAGAGCAAGATGAGAACTATACTGTTTATGTTGAGTTTAATCAGCCAGTGTAATATGCCATTTTAATTTCAATCTTGTTGGCAATTGTCGATTGCTTAATCGATGATTGCCATTTATGTGCGACAATATAGTGTAAACTAACCTAAATGACATGAAGTCGCTATTTGCCCCTGCCATCCTCAAGCCTGACGCTCCGATACCTAACAAATGTGATCTACTTCACCTCCCGGCAACCAAAATTTCCTGTGACTCAACGCCGTCCTCTATCTGTTTCGCCACTTTTTGTAAGGCCGGAAGATGCTTTTCCGCTGCCTGTTCAATGGTCATGGCGCTGGCTATATACACCAGGTTCAGACAACCGATAACCCGCTGTTCGCTGCGGATGGGAACGGCGATGGAGGCGATTTTTTCTTCCTGATCCCACCCGCGATAGTTCTGTCCAAAGCCGTCTTTACGTGCGCGGGCCAGAATAGCGTCGAGTTTCAGCGGTTCGCGGGCTAACTGGAACTCTTCTCCCGGTCTTGAGGCCAGCATTTCAATCAGTTGCTGACGTTCATTCTCCGGGCAAAATGCCAGCCAGGTCAGGCCGGAGGCGGTTTTCAGCAGCGGTAATCGACGTCCGACCATCGCCCGGTGAAATGACAGACGGCTGAAGCGGTGGGTGGTTTCACGTACTACCATCGCGTCAACGTCCAGTGTGGACACGTCGGTCGGCCAGATGACTTCGCGCAGCAAATCCCCCAACAGCGGGGCGGCGAGCGCAGAAATCCACTGCTCGTCACGAAATCCCTCGCTGAGCTGACGGACTTTAATGGTTAAGCGAAAGCTGTCATCGGACAGGCTGCGCCGGACGTACCCCTCATCCTGCAACGTTTCCAGCAGACGTCTGACCGTGGTGCGGTGCAGGCCGCTTAGCTCGGCAAGCAGGGCAACGCTGGCCCCACCGTCAAGTCGATTTAACATATTTAATAACATTAACCCGCGCGTTAATCCGCGCACGGTTTTGTATTCAGTACCGTCGTCACTTTTCATATTCATTGACAAATCTACAGATAAAACAACGTTGTGCACTTAGTGAACATCCAGGCATGTTTTGATTGTAGCGCAAAAACTCACTTCTATACTGACCGCACAATAAAAATTATTCACATATTTTTAACAAAACAAATTGCGCCTCACCAGGGCCTGCAATTGCGTTTTGTCCGAGTAGTGAGGTTCTGAAATGACAACTATAAATCCTGATATCCAACCCGCAGTGCAGCACACCGTGCAGGTAGCGATTGCTGGAGCCGGCCCGGTAGGGCTGATGATGGCGAATTATCTTGGTCAGATGGGTATTGAGGTGCTGGTGGTAGAGAAGCTCGACACGCTGATCGACTATCCCCGCGCCATCGGTATTGACGATGAAGCGCTGCGCACCATGCAGTCCGTTGGTCTGGTCGAGAACGTTTTGCCACACACCACGCCGTGGCACGCGATGCGCTTTCTTACCCCGAAAGGCCGCTGCTTTGCCGATATCCAGCCGATGACCGACGAATTTGGCTGGTCGCGCCGCAATGCGTTCATTCAGCCGCAGGTAGATGCGGTGATGCTGGAAGGGCTGTCGCGTTTCCCCAACGTGCGTTGCCTGTTTTCTCGCGAACTGGAAGCCTTCAGCCAGCAAAATGGCGAAGTGACGCTGAATCTGAAAGCGCCGGACGGTCAGCGGGAAACGGTGAAGGCCCAGTGGCTGGTGGCCTGCGACGGTGGCGCCAGCAACGTCAGGCGCTCGCTGAATGTGCCATTTGAAGGTAAAACCGCACCGAATCAGTGGATTGTAGTGGATATCGCCAACGATCCGCTGAGTACGCCGCATGTGTACCTGTGTTGCGATCCGGTGCGCCCGTATGTTTCTGCCGCGCTGCCGCATGCGGTGCGCCGCTTTGAATTTATGGTGATGCCGGGAGAAACCGAAGCCCAGCTTAGCGAGCCGCAGAATATGCGCCAACTCTTGAGCAAAGTGCTGCCGAACCCGGATAACGTAGAGCTGATCCGCCAGCGCGTGTACACCCATAACGCCCGGCTGGCCGAACGCTTTCGTATTGACCGTGTGCTGCTGGCGGGCGACGCGGCGCACATTATGCCGGTCTGGCAGGGACAGGGGTACAACAGCGGTATGCGCGATGCCTTCAATCTGGCGTGGAAACTGGCGCTGGTGATTAATGGCAAAGCCGGTGATGCGTTGCTGGATACCTACCAGCAGGAGCGCCGCGATCACGCCAAAGCGATGATTGATTTGTCGGTTACCGCAGGCAACGTGCTGGCGCCGCCAAAACGCTGGCACGGCGCGGTACGCGACGGAGTTTCCTGGCTGCTGAACTACATCCCACCGGTCAAACGTTACTTCCTTGAAATGCGTTTTAAGCCGATGCCGCAGTACCACATTGGGGCGTTGGTGCGTGAAGGTGACGCGAAAACCTCGCCAGTCGGCAAGATGTTTATCCAGCCGAAGGTCACGCTGGAAACCGGCGAAGTGACGTTGCTCGACAACGTCATCGGCCCGAATTTCGCGGTGATTGGCTGGGGCTGTAATCCGCTGTGGGGCATGAGTGAAGTGCAGATCCAACAGTGGCAGGCGCTGGGGACGCGGTTTATCCAGGTGGTGCCGGATACGCAGATACATACCGATCAGGATAACCATGACGGTGTTATCCGCATTGGCGATACGCAAAACCGTCTGCGCGCGTGGTTTGCTCAACACAATGCCGCACTGGTGGTGATGCGCCCGGACCGCTTTGTGGCCGCCATCGCTATTCCGCAAACCCTGGGCAACACCCTGAATAAACTGGCGTCGGTGATGACGCTCACCCGCGTAAATACCGATCTTCCTGTTGAAAAGGTAGCCTGATATGCACGCTTATCTTCACTGTCTTTCCCACTCGCCGCTGGTGGGCTATGTCGACCCGGCGCAGGCCGTGCTTGATGAAGTTAACGGCGTGATCGCCAGCGCCCGCGCACGTATTGCGGCGTTCGACCCTGAGCTGGTGGTGCTGTTTGCCCCCGATCACTACAACGGTTTTTTCTACGATGTGATGCCGCCGTTCTGTTTAGGCGTAGGGGCCACCGCAATCGGCGATTTCGGCAGCGCGGCCGGGGAACTGCCGGTGCCGACCGATCTCGCTGAAGCCTGCGCCCATGCGGTGATGAAAAGCGGTATCGATCTTGCCGTGTCCTACAACATGCAGGTCGATCACGGCTTTGCGCAGCCGCTGGAGTTTTTGCTCGGTGGCCTGGATAAGGTCCCGGTGTTACCGGTGTTTATTAACGGCGTCGCCACGCCGCTGCCGGGCTTTCAGCGTACCCGCATGCTCGGGGAAGCCATTGGCCGTTTTGCCAGTTCGCTGAATAAACGCGTGCTGTTTTTAGGTTCTGGTGGACTGTCGCATCAGCCACCGGTGCCGGAGCTGGCGAAGGCCGATGCCCATATGCGCGACCGTCTGCTCGGCAGCGGCAAACAGTTACCCGAGAACGAGCGTGAATTGCGCCAGCAGCGAGTGATCAGCGCCGCCGAAAAATTTGTGCAAGACCAGCACACACTGCATCCGCTTAACCCCGTCTGGGATAACCGCTTTATGACCCTGCTTGAGCAGGGACGTTTGCAGGAACTGGACACGGTCAGCAATGAAGAGCTATCCGCGATGGCGGGCAAATCAACGCACGAAGTGAAAACCTGGGTTGCCGCTTTCGCTGCCATTTCTGCCTTTGGCAACTGGCGCAGCGAAGGTCGTTACTATCGCCCGATCCCGGAGTGGATCGCCGGATTCGGCTCCCTGAGCGCCACCACACAGAACTGAAACAGAACTGAATATGCAGGAGAAAATCATGACTTACCAACCGCAAACCGAAGCCGCCACCAGCCGTTTTCTGGAGGTGCAGGAGGCAGGCGAAACCCTACGCGTACATTTCAATGACTGTGGGCAGGGCGAAGAGACCGTGGTGCTACTGCACGGCTCAGGTCCTGGCGCGACGGGCTGGGCGAACTTCAGCCGCAACATCGATCCGCTGGTTGAGGCCGGATACCGGGTGATCCTGCTGGATTGCCCTGGCTGGGGGAAAAGCGATGGGATCGTTAACCGTGGTTCGCGATCCGATCTCAACGCCCGCATTCTGAAAAGCGTAGTCGATCAGTTGGATATTCAGAAAATCCACTTGCTGGGCAACTCAATGGGTGGCCACAGTGCAGTGGCGTTTACTTTGAGCTGGCCGGAGCGCGTGGGCAAGTTGGTGCTGATGGGCGGTGGAACGGGCGGCATGAGCCTGTTTACCCCGATGCCGACCGAAGGCATCAAGCGTCTGAATCAGCTGTATCGTGAGCCGACCATCGAAAACCTGAAGCTGATGATGGAGATCTTTGTCTTCGACACCAGTGACCTGACTGAAGCGCTGTTTGAGGCGCGTCTGAATAACATGCTGTCGCGCCGCGATCACCTGGAAAACTTTGTCCAGAGCCTGGAAGCCAATCCGAAACAGTTCCCGGATTTCAGTCCGCGGCTGGGTGAAATCAAGGCGCAGACCCTGATTGTCTGGGGCCGCAACGACCGGTTCGTGCCGATGGACGCCGGTCTGCGCCTGCTCTCCGGGATTGCCGGTTCTGAACTGCACATCTACCGCGACTGCGGGCACTGGGCGCAATGGGAACATGCGGATGCATTTAACCAACTGGTGCTGAACTTCCTCGCACGCCCTTAAGGAACTGACATGACGAATCTTAATCTTGAGCAGTTAGCTGCTGATTTACGCCAGGCAGAGGAAAAAGGAGAAGCTATCGCCCCGCTGCGCGAATTGATTGGCGTGGACAATGCCGACGCGGCCTATGCCATTCAGCGCATCAACGTGCAGGACAGCGTGGCGCGCGGGCGGTGCGTGGTTGGGCGAAAAGTGGGGCTGACGCACCCGAAAGTACAACAGCAATTGGGGGTCGATCAGCCAGACTTCGGCACGCTGTTTGCCGACATGTGCTACGGCGATAACGACACCATTCCGTTTTCGCGTGTACTGCAACCGCGTATTGAAGCGGAAATTGCGCTGGTGCTGAACCGCGATCTGCCCAATGCCGACACCACTTTTGATGAGCTGTATAACGCCATCGAGTGGGTGCTGCCCGCGCTGGAAGTGGTTGGCAGCCGTATCCGCGACTGGTCAATAAAGTTTGTCGATACCGTGGCGGATAACGCCTCCTGCGGCGTGTATGTGGTCGGCGGCCCGGCGCAGCGTCCTGCAGGGTTAGATCTGAAAAACTGCGCGATGAAAATGACGCGCAATCACGAAGAGGTCTCCAGCGGGCGCGGTAGCGAATGTCTGGGGCATCCGATCAACGCCGCCGTCTGGCTGGCGCGCAAAATGGCCAGCCTCGGCGAGCCGCTGCGTGCGGGGGACATCATTCTCACCGGGGCGTTAGGCCCGATGGTAGCAGTGAACGCGGGCGATCGTTTTGAAGCCCATATCGACGGTATTGGTTCAGTTGCCGCCACTTTTTCAGCGGCGGTTACAAAAGGAAGTCAGTCATGAGTAAGCGTAAAGTTGCCATTATCGGCTCCGGTAACATCGGCACCGATTTGATGATTAAAATTCTGCGCCACGGCGTGCATCTGGAGATGGCGGTGATGGTGGGGATTGACCCGCAATCCGATGGTCTGGCGCGCGCCGGACGTATGGGCGTTGCCACCACCCATGAAGGGGTGACCGGGCTTATCGCCATGCCGGAATTTGCCGATATCGACATCGTGTTTGACGCCACCAGCGCGGGCGCACATGTGAAGAACGACGCCCTGCTTCGCGCCGTTAAACCGGGGATCCGCCTGATCGACCTGACGCCCGCGGCGATCGGTCCATACTGCGTGCCGGTGGTGAATCTGGAGGCTAACGTTGACCAGCAGAACGTCAATATGGTGACCTGCGGCGGGCAGGCGACCATCCCGATGGTGGCGGCAGTCTCTCGCGTGGCAAAAGTCCATTACGCCGAAATTATTGCCTCGATCGCCAGTAAATCTGCGGGGCCGGGCACTCGCGCCAATATTGATGAGTTCACCGAAACCACGTCAAAGGCGATTGAAGTGGTTGGCGGCGCCGAAAAAGGCAAAGCCATTATTGTGCTAAACCCGGCCGAACCGCCGCTGATGATGCGCGACACGGTGTATGTACTGAGTGAAGCGGCCTCCGAGATTGAAGTTGAGGCGTCTATCAACGAGATGGCGGCGGCGGTACAGGCCTATGTGCCGGGTTATCGCCTGAAACAGCGCGTGCAGTTTGAAGTCATTCCACAGGATAAACCGGTGAATCTGCCGGGTATCGGCCAGTTCTCCGGGCTGAAAACCGCAGTGTATCTGGAAGTCGAAGGTGCGGCGCACTACCTGCCAGCTTATGCGGGCAACCTCGACATTATGACCTCCAGCGCGCTGGCGACCGCTGAGAAGATGGCGCAGTCACTCACCCGTCAGGCAGGAGAAGCAGCATGAACGGTAAAAAACTCTATATCTCTGACGTGACCCTGCGTGACGGTATGCACGCCATTCGTCACCAGTATTCGCTGGAAAACGTGCGCCAGATTGCGAAAGCGCTGGACGATGCGCGGGTCGATTCTATTGAAGTGGCGCATGGCGACGGTTTACAAGGTTCCAGCTTTAACTACGGCTTTGGCGCGCACAGCGATCTCGAGTGGATTGAAGCGGCGGCGGACGTGGTGCAGCACGCTAAGATCGCCACGCTGTTGCTGCCGGGGATCGGTACTATTCACGACCTGAAAAATGCGTATCAGGCCGGGGCGCGGGTGGTTCGCGTGGCGACCCACTGCACCGAAGCGGACGTGTCGGCCCAGCATATTCAGTATGCGCGCGAACTGGGTATGGATACCGTCGGCTTTCTGATGATGAGCCACATGACCATGCCGGAAAATCTGGCGCAGCAGGCGAAGTTGATGGAAAACTACGGCGCGACTTGTATCTACGTGGTCGATTCCGGCGGGGCGATGAACATGAGCGATATTCGCGCCCGCTTCCGCGCCCTGAAAGCGGTACTGAAGCCGGAGACGGAAACCGGAATGCATGCGCACCACAACCTCAGTCTCGGTGTGGCGAACTCGATTGCTGCGGTGGAAGAGGGCTGCGATCGTATCGACGCCAGCCTGGCGGGGATGGGCGCAGGCGCGGGCAATGCGCCGCTGGAAGTGTTTATCGCTGCTGCGGATAAGCTCGGTTGGCAGCACGGCACCGATCTGTATGCGCTGATGGATGCTGCCGACGATCTGGTGCGTCCACTGCAGGACCGCCCGGTGCGGGTGGATCGCGAAACGCTGGCGCTGGGCTACGCCGGGGTGTACTCCAGCTTCCTGCGTCATTGCGAAGTGGCGGCGGCGCGTTATGGCCTGAGCGCGGTCGATATTCTGGTTGAACTGGGCAAGCGCCGAATGGTGGGCGGCCAGGAAGATATGATCGTCGACGTGGCGCTGGATCTGCGTAACAGCAAATAAAAATGATTACGCGGCTGGCAATGTATCAGCCGCGATTCACCTGCATCGTGACCTCAGAGGTACATCTTATGACTACCCGTACCCCCGCATCCTGGCGCCTGACATTGACCGTCGGGCTGTGTTTTTTAGTCGCCCTGATGGAAGGGCTGGATCTCCAGGCCGCCGGGATCGCTGCCGTCGGTATCGCTCATGCGTTTGCGCTGGATAAAATGCAGATGGGCTGGATCTTCAGTGCGGGCATTCTCGGCCTGCTGCCCGGCGCGTTGGTCGGCGGTATACTGGCCGATCGCTATGGCCGCAAGCGTATTCTCATTGCCTCCGTGGCGCTGTTCGGCCTGTTCTCGCTGGCGACGGCGATTTCCTGGGATTTCTCGTCGCTGGTAGTTGCCCGTCTGATGACCGGCGTGGGGCTGGGCGCGGCATTGCCGAATCTGATCGCGCTGACCTCCGAAGCGGCGGGTCCACGTTTTCGCGGCACGGCGGTGAGCCTGATGTATTGCGGCGTACCGATTGGCGCGGCGCTGGCGGCGGCGCTTGGGTTTAGCGGGCTCGCCTCTGCCTGGCAAACGGTGTTCTGGGTTGGTGGGGTGATCCCGCTGCTGCTGGTTCCGTTGTTGATGCGCTGGCTGCCGGAATCGCAGGTTTATACCCAACAAACGCAGGTGGCTGCCGCGCCGTTGCGCGCCCTGTTTGCGCCAGCGACGGCGAGCGCTACGCTGCTGCTTTGGCTGTGCTATTTCTTCACCCTGCTGGTGGTGTATATGCTGATCAACTGGCTACCGATGCTGCTGGTGGAGCAGGGATTTCAGCCCTCGCAGGCAGCTGGCGTGATGTTTGCTCTGCAAATCGGCGCGGCCAGCGGGACGTTAATTCTCGGGGCGTTGATGGACAAACTGAGTCCGGTGGTGATGTCGCTGCTGATCTACACCGGGATGTTGGCTTCGCTACTGGCGCTGGGGACGGTGTCGACATTCAGCGGCATGCTGATGGCGGGATTTGTCGCGGGGATGTTTGCCACTGGTGGGCAAAGCGTGCTGTATGCGCTGGCGCCGCTGTTTTACAACACACAAATCCGCGCCACCGGCGTGGGCACCGCCGTCGCTGTCGGACGTTTGGGTGCGATGAGCGGCCCGCTGCTGGCCGGGAAAATGTTAGCGCTGGGCACCGGAACGGTGGGCGTGATGGCGGCGTCTGCGCCGGGGATTTTGCTGGCGGGCCTGGCGGTATTTATTCTGATGAGCCGTAAATCGCAGATGCCGATCCCGGCTAACGGTGCTTAAGCGATCGTCCGGAGTGGAGTGCCCGACGCGGGCATCTGTGTCTGGAGCAGGGTAGACACATCGCCATAATTGCGGGTGAGCGCGGAGCCTTGCGGGTATGTCTGTGATAGTGTGAGGGCTTATTTCCGTCAAAACAGGAGCCAGAACATGTCGCAGAATAATCCGTTAAGCGCCATCCTCGACAAACAGGATTTCCTGTTACTGGATGGTGCGATGGCGACGGAGCTGGAAGCGCGCGGTTGTGATTTAGCTGACAGCCTGTGGTCAGCCAAAGTGCTGGTCGAAAACCCGCAGCTTATCCGCGAAGTACATCTTGATTATTACCGGGCGGGGGCGCAATGCGCGATCACCGCCAGCTATCAGGCCACGCCAGCAGGTTTTGCCGCGCGCGGCCTGGATGAAGCGCAGTCGAAAGCGCTGATTGGCAAAAGCGTGGAGTTGGCACGTAAAGCGCGTGAAGCCTGGCTGGCTGAGAACCCGCAGGCGGGTACGCTGCTGGTGGCAGGATCCGTCGGGCCTTATGGCGCGTATCTGGCGGATGGATCAGAGTATCGTGGCGATTACCAACGTAGCGTTGAGGAATTTCAGGCATTTCACCGTCCGCGCGTGGAAGCGTTGCTGGATGCCGGGGCCGATCTGCTGGCCTGTGAAACCCTGCCGAATTTTACCGAGATTGGTGCGCTGGCTGAGCTGTTGACCGCGTATCCGCGGGCTCGCGCGTGGTTCTCCTTTACCCTGCTCGACAGCGAACACCTGAGCGACGGTACCCCGCTACGCGACGTGGTGGCGTTGCTGGCGGGTTATCCGCAGGTAGTGGCGTTAGGCATTAACTGTATTGCGCTGGAAAAGACCACTGCCGCATTGCAGCATCTGCACGGCTTAACGGCGCTGCCGCTGGTGGTGTATCCAAACTCAGGCGAGCATTATGATGCGGCAAGCAAAACCTGGCATCATCACGGTAAACATTGTGCACAGTTGGCGGATTATTTGCCGCAGTGGCAGGCCGCTGGCGCACGGTTAATCGGCGGGTGCTGTCGCACCACGCCGAAGGATATTGCTGAGCTGAACGCGCAGCGCTGAGAGTTTATCGGGTCTACATCGTTCACTGTAGGCCTGATAAGCTCAGCGCATCAGGCATTGCCGAATGGCGGTACAAGCGCCTTATCCGGCCTACAAAGCAACAAAGCGTTATGCCGC
The DNA here is from genome assembly GCF_005281115.1 of Citrobacter sp. wls710. Taxonomy (NCBI): domain Bacteria; kingdom Pseudomonadati; phylum Pseudomonadota; class Gammaproteobacteria; order Enterobacterales; family Enterobacteriaceae; genus Citrobacter; species Citrobacter sp. wls710. Next base: position 15,087 of record NZ_SZXD01000008.1, on the reverse strand, counting down.
ATCCGCCAGAACAAACATGCCGTACGGGTGGATTTCGAGGTAATACTGCTCGCCGATGTCTGGCTGCAGGCGGGTGGCGTTGACCTGCAATAAAATCTCCTGCCCGTGCCACTCCACCGTGACCTCATACTGCGGCCCCATATAGGCGACGTGGCGGATCGCGCAGCGCTGGCTCTCCTCGCCGCGATCGCTGAGCGTGATCGCTTCGGGACGTACGCCGACCATCCCTTCCCCATGATCGTTAAAGTGCGGCGGGCGCGGCAAACGATAGCCGTAGATATCAACGTATCCTGCGCTGAAGGTGGCTGGGAACAGGTTGGTATCGCCCATAAAGCTCGCCATAAAACGTGAGGCCGGCTGACGATAAAGATCCTGTGGCGTACCGATCTGCATGATGTGTCCTTTATTCATCACCAGGACGGTATCGGAAACCGCAAAGGCTTCGCTCTGATCGTGGGTAACGTACAGCGAGGTGATATCAAACTGCTTTTGTAGCTCGCGGATCTTGTCGCGCATGCTGCGACGCAGGTTGGCATCCAGGTTGCTCAGCGGCTCATCAAACAGCAGCACCTTCGGTTTGAGGATCAACGCGCGGGCCAGCGCCACGCGCTGCTGCTGACCGCCGGAGATCTGATCGACATAGCGATCTTCGAAACCCTCCAGATCCACCATCGCCAGCGCTTCTTTCACCCGTGCCTTCACTTCGCTGCGCGACACGCCAAGCATCTTCAGGCCATAGCCGACGTTCTCCCCCAGCGACATGTGCGGAAACAGAGCATACGACTGAAACACCATGCAGATATCGCGCTGCTGAATGGAACGATGGGTGACGTCTTCGCCATCAATAAAAATCTGGCCTTCACTCGGTTTTTCCAGCCCGGCGACCAGGCGCAAAATGGTGGTTTTGCCACAGCCGGAGGGGCCGAGCAGCGTCACCATTTGCCCCTGCGGAATGGTGAGGTTAATGTTGTCGATAACTGTGTTGCTGCCAAATCGTTTAGTGACGTTGCGCAGTTCAACAAAATTTTTCTGAGTCATAGTGCGCTCCATTACGCCTGGTTTTTAGCTTTTGAACGGGAGGTACGTGATTCGCCGATCAGCCAGTCAAAGATGAAAATAATCGCCAGCATCACCACGATCAGAATCGAACCGTAGGCAATCGCCACCCCGTACTCACCGTCTTCCACGCGGTTGAGGATGTAGGCCGTTGCCACGCGGGTATCCGGCGTCACGAGGAACACAATGGCGCTGACGGTGGTAATGGCGCGCACAAAGCTGTAGATCAGCGCCGAGAGGATCGCCGGGCGCAGCAGCGGTAGCAGGATATGCGTAATGGTCCGCAGGGAACCGGCACGCAGGCTAAGCGAGGCTTCATCCAGCGATTTATCGATTTGGCCTAAGCCCGCGATGCCCGCCCGGATACCGACCGGTACGTTACGCATCACCATGGAGATAATCACGATGGCGGCGGTGCCGGTGAGGTAAACCGGGGCGCTGTTAAAGGCCAGAATGTACGACACGCCCGCTACGGTGCCGGGAACGGCAAAGCACAGCATGGTGGTGAACTCGATGGTTTTTTTACCTTTAAACTGCTGGCGTACCACAATCCACGCGATCAGCAGACCAAAGATCGCGGTGATCGGCGCGGCAATCCCGGCGTAGAGCAGAGTGTCGAGCAGTGAAGGCCACGCGCCGTCGCTCATCCCCTGACCGAACAGTTTGGTAAAGTTCGCCAGCGTCAGGGTGTAGTCCACGCCCCAGTTAACGGTGAAACTGCCGTAGAAAATGCTGCCGTAGAGCAGGGCGTTAAAGGCAATCCACACCGCCAGCAGCGCAACCACGCTCCACACCAGCGTCACTGGCAGCGGCTGGACGTCGCCCCGGTAGGATTTACCGGAGACCGTCACGTAGGAGCGCTTGCCGATCCACATGTACTGCACACAGAATACCAGCAGCGAGAACAGCAGCAGGAACGCGCCCAGCGTACTGGCGGCCTGATAATCGAGCTGCGAGCCGGTGATGTAGAAGTAAATTTGCGTTGCCAGCACGTCGAAGTTACCGCCTAGCACCAGCGGGTTACTGAAGTCGGCCAGCGACTGTACCACCACAATCAAAAAGGCGTTCGCCAGCGCCGGTTTCAGTAGCGGGACAAACACGCCGTTAAAGGTCTGCCAGCGGCTGGCGCGCAGGGTGTATGACGCTTCTTCCAAAGATGGATGAATGGTCTTGATCGCCCCGTCGAGGATCATAAACGCCATCGGCGTAAAGGCCAGCACCTGCGCCAGCCAGATGCCGGTAAAACCGTACAGCCAGTTGGTGTTGGTTAAGCCGAACCAGTCGACCATAAATTCGGTGATGTAACCGGAGCGACCCATCATCAGCGTAACGCCTAAACCGACGACAAACGGCGGGGTGACGATCGGCAGAATCGAGAAGATACGTCCGATGATGGCGCTACGTCTGGCGATACGGGTCGTGTAGATAGCCAGTACCAGGCCGAAGAAGGTACAGCCGACGCCGACGGCAATCGACAGCATAATCGAGTTGAGGATCACCTGAATGATATGCGCCTGTGACAGCACATTCATAAACGCCAGCGGAGCAAACTCCCCGGCGTCGTTGGTGAACATCGGAATGAAAATGGCGATGCTCGGCCAGACGATAAAAATACCGATCAGCGCGACAATCGCGGTCAGCGAGCCGATGACGAAACGGTCGCCACCCAGCCATTCCAGACGGGTAAGCGCCAGGGTCATAATTGCGCCCAGCGCCACAAAAAGCACGATGGTGGCATAGCCTAAGCCGCGATCTTCAAGTGTGGCGCTGGCGACGATAAAGGCCATGCAGAAGAATGCCCAGCCTGCGTCAAGATAATGGCGGCCGCGCTGTTCGCGTCTGGCTTCATGGAACGGGCGCACCAGCAGCAGGCTCGGTAGCAGATACCATAACCAACTGATATTGAATTGCGACCAGCCGTACGCAGCGAGAATTTCTTCGCCCGTCGACTCCAGCAGACCGTAGTCCAGGCTCCAGCTTGGCAGCAGGGCAAACGCCAGCCAGCCGAGCAAAACCCAAAGAAATATCGCATCCCTTTTTTTCACGGGATGGAGTGCAAGTGTGTGTGACATAGCGGTTCCGGTATTTCAGGCCGGGCGGGCGCTTACGCCGCGCCCGGCAAATGAACGCAACGTGGGCTTATTTACCCATCTTAACTTCGCTAACCCACTTATTGATCAGGGCCTTACGTACGTCGGTCGAGCCGTACTTATCCATGTCGTAGTTGATAAGCTTCAGGTCGTCGAGCTTCAGCGAGTTCGGCGAGGTCTCGGCGGTGGTGTTGGTCAGGATCTGATAGGATTTACCTTTCTTCCATGCCAGCTCCTGGGCGTCTTTCGACAGCACCCAGTCAACGAACAGTTTGGCGTTGTCGAGGTTACGCGCGCCTTTCAGGATGCTGACGCCGCCAATTTCATAGCCGGTGCCTTCGCACGGGGAGATCAGCTCCAGCGGGGCGCCCTGTTCTTTTTCCAGCGAGTAGTCGTGCAGGAAGCCAATGCCGATCGCCGTTTCGCCACGGGCGGCATTACGCGCCGGAGCAATGCCGGATTTGGTGTACTGGGAGACGTTGGCGTTGAGCTGTTTCAGGTAATCAAAAGCCTGATCCTCACCCCACAGCTGGGCGAAGGTCGCCAGCGCAGTGTAGGCGGTGCCTGAACTCTGTGGGTCAGCAATCTGGATTTCCCCTTTGTATTCTGGTTTGGTCAGATCCTTCCAGCATTTCGGCACCGGCAGGTTTTTCTCTTTCAGGCGCTGAGTATTAACGCCAAAGCCCAGAATACCGACATACACCGCCGAGGAGAGGTTACCTTTTACTTTTGCCGGATCGCGGAACTTCTCCATGATCTGCGCGAGGTTAGGTGATTTGTACGGCTGCAGCAGGCCCATTTCACCGGCCTGGGATTGTGGATCCAGCGTACCGCCGTACCACACATCCGCCTGCGGGTTTTTCTTCTCGGCATCGACCTTCGCCAGTGTGCTGCCGGAGCCGTTACGAATAAATGAGGTTTTCACATCATATTTGTCGCCGAAGGCTTTGGTTTCGGTTTCGCACATCTCGTTGGTGGCGCTGCAATACACCACCAGACGACCCTGGGCTTGTGCCGCATTGCTGAAGGCCGCCAGCGTCAGAGCAGAGGCAATCAGGGTAGAGGTAAGCGTCAGTTTCATTGTTTTATCCTTTGACTGAGAGAAGGGGTAACGCCGGCAATGAGCAACGGCATCAGCAATAAACCCATAAAGACAGCGGCAACCGAGAGCAAACTGAACATTCCCGACCAGCCGTAATGTTCTATGACCAGCGACAGCGGCCAACCCGCCAGCGCGGCCCCCAGATAGGCGAACAGCCCGAGAAAACCGGTGATTGAACCTGCCGCCGCTTTGTGTCCGCATTCGACAGCGGCCAGACCAATCAACATCTGCGGGCCAAATACAAAAAAGCCCACGGTAAAGAAACACACTGCCAATAGCGCGTAGTGGTGCACCGGGGCCAGCCACAGCGCGGCGACGGAGACCATCAGCCCCAGCGTGAACAGCAAAATCATCGGCGCACGCTGACCGCTAAACAGTAGATCCGATCCCCATCCGGCAAATAGCGCCCCCAGCAAGCCGCCGACTTCAAACAACATCACCGTGGCATTGGCGCTGAGCAGATTCACGCCGTGGCTTTCCGTCAGCCAGATGTTGCCCCAGTCGTTGAGCGCAATGCGGATCAAATAGACCAGTACATACGACACGCCAAGCAGCCAGATCATCGGGTTCTTCAGCATGGTGGTGCGTAACATTTGCCACAGCCCCATCGGCGGGCTTTGCTGCTCCTGACGCAGCTCCAGCGGGTCGTGACGCCACTCTCCAACCGTCGGTAATCCCTCTTCCTGGGGCGTGCCTTTCAGTTGCAGGGTGAGCCAGATGCCTAACGCCATGCTGATTATCCCTGGTGCCAGCATCGCTGCCTGCCAGCCCCACCAGAGGGCGGCAAAGGCGCTAATCAGCGGGATGATGGCCCCGCCGATGTTGATCGACATATTCCAGCAGCCCCACCAGAAGCCGCGTTCGTTGCGCGAGTACCAGTGGGTCAGCAGGCGGGCGCAGGGCGGCCAGCCCCAGCCCTGAAAAAATCCGTTCAGCGTCCAGACCGCCAGCAGCAGCGTCAGCGATTCACCAAAGGCGAACACCACGTTCAAAACACCAGTGGCAAACAGGCCGATCCCCATGAATGCACGCTGCCCATGGCTGTCGTGCCACAATCCGGCGGCGAATTTCGACAGGCCGTAGGTCAGATAAAACAGCGATCCCAGCAGACCGATATCGCCTTTATCCAGCCCCAGATCTGTTTGCAGCGCCGGGAGTACATAGTTGACGCTTTTGCGCGTCAGATAAAACGCGGCGTAGCCAATCACCATACACATCAGCAGGCGGGGACGTAGCGTCCGGTATTGTTGGTCTGTTTCGCGTGCGTGCATGGCGGTCTCCGTTTGTGCTGACTATAGGAAAGTGAAAGCAAAAGGGGATGAGAGAAAGTCCGCAGTGACTAAGACTTTTTCCTGGTTAGCGGCTGGTTTGTTGCAAATTTGTGGGCAGGTTAACAATTACCCGCGTGCCGTGGTTCGATTCCAGCGTGAGTTCGCCACCGAGGGCGCTTACCCGCTCACGCATCCCCTGGATACCGAAACCGGGAATTTTTTCCGGGAGGATACCCACGCCGTTGTCATCGACCTCCAGAGACAGGCGGTGTTCCCGCTGGCGTAGCGTAATCGATACCTCGCTGGCATCGGCATGCTTACAGACGTTATTGAGCAGTTCCTGCATCAGGCGATACAGCGTGAAGCGCACCGTTTCATTTTCTGGCGTATTTTCCAGATGGTAATTAAATCGGCAGCGGATTCCCCGTTCGGCAAAGGCAAATTCATTCACCAGATGATGCAGCGCATCTTTGAAAGACAGTTCATCGAGCGCGGGCGGGCGCAGCTGGCGCAGAAGCTGACGGGTGGAGTGGTGAATGCGCCGGGCAAGATCGTTGATCTGATTCGCCGCCTCAAGCGTTTGCTCGCGACCTGGCGCGCGTTTGACCAGTTGCGTCTGAATCTGGATGGCGGTGATGTTCTGGCCTATTTCGTCATGTAGTTCGCGCGCTAAACTTTTTCGCGTGTCTTCCTCGGTACGAATCAGTTGTTCGGTCAGCGCACGGCGTGCCGTCAGTTCGGCTTCCAGACGCTGGCGATAATGGTGCAAGTTTTGCGCCAGATGCTGCTGGCGGCTGATGGCGATCCCCAGCCCTATACCCAGCAACGCTTGCGTGGCGAGGAAAATCTCCAGTTCAAGCAGATTGCTGAACCCCACGCCTATCTGCCGGGCGATGGTGATCATCATACTGCCGAGCAATCCGGACAACACGCCGCCCTGCCAGCCAAATTTCCATGCCATTACCACGTTCGGTAAAAACACCACGATCAGCAGCAGGCGCTCGATATCCGGCGACAGCACCATCTGTGTGCCAATGCCAATAATAAAAAACAGGCTGCACCAGATGATAAGCGAGGTGCGCAGTGGGGGATTGGTGGTATCCAACCCGAGCAAATGATAACGGTGCTGCTGGCGCAGAAATTCATAGATCAGATAGACAAACGGCGTCAGCAGCACGCCGCCGGTAAACGACGCCAGGCCAATTAACGTTGCCGGGCTTGCGATAAACGGTGACAGCAGGGCGGTATTAAGCAATGACGTGACGGTGACGGCGGTCAGCAACAGCGTCAAGCGCTGCCAGTACAGGGGGAAGCGGTGCCAGTATGACTGGCCGATGCTCGCCGGAAGAAGGCTAATGAATGGGGCCACAAGCAGGATATAGCCATTCAGTAATTGCTCGCTATGCAGCCAGAACAGCATCAGTACCGGCGGCAGCACCAACGCGGGCCAGTAGCGGCGGGAAAGCAGAATCAACAGTGCAAGATAGACCCCGTGCGGCAGGAATAATGCCGCCTGTTGACCGTTGTGGGTCAGGTAAAATCCCAGCGTCCACAGCATCAGCCAGCCCGATCCCCAGGCCAGCAGAATAAACAGGGAGATGACCCAATGACGAAGGTTACGCGACATTAATGCCCCGTCAGTAGCTGGTGGTCGAGGGCAAAATGCACCAGATCGATAGTGCTGTGGCATTGCAGTTTGCCCAGCACGTTCGCGCGGTGGACGTGTACTGTTTTGTGGCTAAGGTCGAGCTTAAAGGCAATTTCTTTCACGCTGTCGCCTTTGACCAATAGATCAAACACTTCGCGCTCGCGCGGGGTCAGTACCTCCAGGACCTGCGCGGGCTGTTCGCCGCCGCGTAAGGCTCGCAGCGCATCGGCGCACAGATAATGCCCGCCCATACCTACCGAACGTACCGCCTGCACCAGTTCTTCCGGTCCGCAGCGCTTGGTCAGATAGCCGCTGGCGCCAGCATCCAGTGCGCTTTGTACAAACGTTGGCGAGTCATAAATGCTAAGAATAATGGCGCGAAAACCGGGCTTCTGCGCCCGCAGTCGTTTTAGCAGGCTCAGGCCATTTTCATCCGGCATGGCGATGTCCATCACCGCAACGCTGACGTCGTCATGCAGTAATGCAGGCCAGGCCTGGGCCGCGCTGCTGAACTGGCCGATGACGTTGAGATCATCTTCGAGACTGAGTAATTGCGCAAAGCCGGAACGCACCACCACATGGTCATCCACCAGCACAACATGAATCATGATATTGCTCTCTTGCCTGACAATAGCGTCTATGATGCCTGCCAGCGGAGCGCTGGCAATAATCCAGGCGCAGTTATGTAACGAATGTAACAAAATCGCAATACACTTCATCCTTCAAGCTGCCTCTTTGTTGGCTGCACTCAGAAACCCCAGTCATATAGTTATCTATGCTCCTGGGGATTTCTTCCCTTGCCGCCTCGACGCATCTTGAATGATTTTGTGTATAAGCATTGCCGCTTTTTTTCTAAAAACGCTTTGTTCTTAGCCAGAATTTTTAATTCCTTTATCAAAGTGTGCCGCAACGAAATACTGCCCCCATAACAAGACTGGGGAGCAGACAATCATGGCTATTTCATCGCGTAACGCACTTCTTGCCGCACTGGCATTCATCACCTTTCAGGCGCAGGCGGTGAACGTCACCGTTGCGTATCAAACTTCCGCCGAACCCGCCAAAGTGGCGCAGGCAGATAACACTTTTGCTAAAGAGAGCGGAGCCACTGTTGACTGGCGTAAGTTTGACAGCGGCGCGAGCATCGTCCGCGCGTTAGCATCCGGCGACGTACAAATAGGTAACCTCGGCTCCAGTCCGCTGGCGGTAGCGGCCAGCCAGCAGGTGCCGATTGAGGTTTTCCTGCTGGCGTCAAAACTTGGCAATTCTGAAGCGCTGGTGGTGAAGAAAAACATCAGTAAACCGGAAGATTTGATTGGTAAGCGCATTGCCGTGCCGTTTATTTCCACCACTCATTACAGCCTGCTGGCAGCGCTGAAACATTGGGGGATTAAACCCGGCCAGGTAGAGATTGTGAACCTTCAGCCGCCGGCGATTATTGCCGCCTGGCAGCGCGGAGATATTGACGGCGCGTACGTCTGGGCGCCTGCAGTCAATGCGCTGGAAAAAGACGGCAAGGTACTGACTGACTCGGAAAAAGTCGGTGAATGGGGGGCGCCAACGCTGGACGTGTGGGTGGTACGCAAAGATTTTGCCGAGAAATACCCTGAGGTAGTGAAAGCATTTGCGAAAAGCGCCATCGATGCGCAGCAGCCCTATATCGCCAACCCGGATGCCTGGCTCAAACAACCGGAGAATATCAGCAAGCTGGCGCGCTTAAGCGGTGTGCCAGAGGCGGATGTGCCGGGGCTGGTGAAAGGTAACACCTATCTGACTCCGCAGCAGCAAACTGCTGAGTTAACCGGGCCGGTGAACAAAGCGATTATCGACACCGCGCAGTTTCTCAAAGAGCAGGGCAAAGTGCCCGCCGTCGCGACGGATTACAGCCAGTACGTGACCGATCGTTTCGTGCAATAAAGGGGACGCTGATGCTGCAAATCTCTCATCTTAATGCCAGTTATGGCGGCAAACCGGTGCTTGAAGATATCAACCTGACGCTCGATAGCGGTGAACTGCTGGTGGTGCTGGGACCTTCCGGCTGTGGGAAAACCACATTGTTAAATCTGATTGCCGGATTTGTGCCGTATCAACACGGCAGCATTATGCTGGCGGGCAGTAAGGTCGAAGGACCTGGCGCAGAACGTGGAGTGGTGTTTCAGAATGAAGGTCTGTTGCCCTGGCGCAACGTGCAGGACAACGTCACCTTCGGTCTGCAACTGGCGGGCATGCAGAAGCCTCAGCGTCAGCGTATTGCTCAGGAAATGTTGCAGAAAGTGGGGCTGGAGGGCGCGGAAAAACGCTTTATCTGGCAGCTTTCTGGGGGGCAGCGTCAGCGCGTCGGCATTGCCCGGGCGCTGGCGGCCAACCCGCAGTTGTTGCTACTGGATGAGCCGTTTGGTGCACTCGACGCCTTTACCCGCGAGCAGATGCAAACCCTGCTGTTGAAGCTGTGGTATGAGACCGGGAAACAGGTGTTGTTGATTACCCATGATATCGAAGAAGCGGTGTTTATGGCCACTGAACTGGTATTGCTGTCGCCAGGTCCTGGTCGGGTGCTGGAACGACTGCCGCTTAATTTCGCCCGGCGTTTTGTGGCTGGAGAGGCGAGCCGCAGCATTAAGTCCGATCCACAGTTTATCGCCATGCGCGAGTATGTGTTAAGTCGTGTCTTTGAACAACGAGAGGCCTTCTCATGAGCGTGGTGATTAATGACAAACCCCGCCGCCCGCGGGCACTGAACTGGCGCTGGCCGTTCTCGCGCCAGATGACTTTAAGCCTCGGTACGCTGGCCGCCATTTTGGCGCTGTGGTGGACGGTGGCGGCGCTGCAGTTAATCAGCCCGTTGTTTCTGCCGCCGCCGGGCCAGGTTTTGCAAAAACTCATCAGTATTGCCGGGCCGCAGGGGTTTATGGATGCCACGCTGTGGCAGCATCTGGCGGCCAGTTTGACGCGTATTGTTATCGCGCTGCTGGCGGCGGTGCTGTTGGGGATTCCGGTCGGTATCGCCATGGGGCTGAGTCCGACGATTCGCGGCATTCTCGATCCAATCATTGAATTGTATCGTCCGGTTCCGCCATTGGCCTATTTGCCGCTGATGGTTATCTGGTTTGGTATTGGTGAAACCTCCAAGATCCTGCTGATTTACCTGGCGATTTTCGCCCCTGTGGCGATGTCGGCGCTGGCGGGCGTAAAAAGTGCGCAGCAGGTGAGAATCCGGGCCGCGCAGTCGCTGGGGGCCAGCCGTGCGCAGGTGCTGTGGTTTGTGATTTTACCAGGTGCCTTGCCGGAGATTTTGACCGGACTGCGCATTGGACTGGGCGTGGGGTGGTCGACCCTGGTGGCGGCGGAGCTGATTGCCGCGACGCGAGGTTTAGGATTCATGGTGCAATCAGCCGGTGAGTTTCTGGCAACGGATGTGGTGCTGGCAGGGATCGCGGTGATTGCCGTTATCGCGTTTATTTTAGAGCTGGGTCTGCGCGCGCTTCAGCGCCGTCTGACACCCTGGCATGGAGAAGTACAATGAGTGAACGTTTGAGCATTACCCCGTTGGGGTCGTACATTGGCGCACAAATTACCGGCGCGGATTTAACGCGCCCATTAAGCGATAACCAGTTTGAACAGCTTTATCATGCTGTATTGCGCCATCAGGTGGTGTTCCTGCGCGAGCAGGTGATTACACCACAGCAGCAGCGCGCGCTGGCGCTACGTTTTGGCGACCTGCATATTCACCCGGTCTACCCACACGCCGAAGGGGTGGACGAAATAATCGTGCTGGATACGCACAACGATAATCCGCCCGATAACGACAATTGGCACACTGATGTGACGTTTATCGACACGCCGCCAGCGGGCGCGATTCTGGCGGCGAAAGAGCTGCCATCGACCGGGGGAGATACGCTGTGGACCAGTGGAATTGCTGCTTATGATGCTCTCTCACAGCCGTTTCGCCAGCTCCTGAGCGGCCTGCGTGCAGAGCATGATTTTCGTAAATCGTTTCAGGAATATAAATATCGCCAGACGCCAGAGGAGCATCAGCGCTGGCTGGAGGCGGTCGCCAAACATCCGCCGTTGCTGCACCCGGTGGTGCGTACCCATCCGGTAACGGGTAAGCAGGCGCTGTTTGTGAATGAAGGATTTACCACACGAATTGTCGATGTAACGGAAAAAGAGAGCGAGGCGCTGCTGGGATTCCTGTTTGCACACATCACCAAACCGGAGTTCCAGGTGCGCTGGCGCTGGCAGCCTAACGATGTGGCGATTTGGGATAATCGCGTGACGCAGCACTACGCCAATGCGGATTATCTGCCGCAGAGGCGCATTATGCACCGGGCGACGATTCTGGGGGACAAACCTTTTTATCGGGCGGGATAAATGGCGCTGGCGCTTCGCTGACCGGACCTACAGTAGAGCAGGCCCGATAAGGCGAAGCCGCCATCCGGCACAAGGTAAATTAACGCAGAATTTTTTTCTCAGCCAGATCCAGCGCAAAGTAGCTGAAGATCAGATCCGCGCCCGCGCGTTTGATCGACCCTAAGCTTTCCAGCACCACTTTCTCTTCATCTATTGCACCCGCCATCGCTGCGAACTTGATCATCGCGTATTCACCGCTGACCTGATAAGCGCCAATTGGCAGTTCGGTGCGTTCGCGGATATCGCGCAGAATATCGAGGTACGCGCCGGCCGGTTTCACCATCAGGCAGTCTGCGCCCTGGGCTTCATCCAGCAGTGATTCGCGAATCGCCTCGCGGCGGTTCATCGGGTTCATCTGATAGGTTTTACGATCGCCCTTCAGCGCCGTACCTGCGGCTTCACGGAACGGGCCATAGAAAGAAGAGGCAAACTTAGTGGAGTAGGACATGATCGCGGTATCGGTGAAGCCCGCAGCATCCAGCGCCTGGCGAATCGCCTGCACCTGACCGTCCATTGCGGCGGAAGGCGCGATAAAATCTGCACCCGCAGCGGCAGCAACGACTGCCTGTTTGCCGAGGTTGGCAAGGGTTAAATCATTATCAACGCCATGATCGCACAACACACCGCAGTGACCATGCGAGGTGTATTCACAGAAGCAAGTGTCGGACATGACGATCATTTCCGGTACGGTCTGCTTACAGATACGCGACATGCGCGCCACCAGACCATCTTCTTTCCATGCGTCGCTGCCGGTGTCGTCGGTGTGGTGGGAAATACCGAAAGTCATGACCGAACGGATACCTGCATTGGCAATGCGTTCAATCTCGCGGGCCAGGTGTTTCTCTGGAATGCGCATCACGCCTGGCATGGCGTCGATAGCTTTGTAATCGTCGAGTTCTTCTTCAACAAAGATCGGCAACACCAGGTCATTTAAGCTGAGTGTTGTCTCTTCAAACATAGCGCGTAGCGCAGGAGATTTGCGCAGGCGGCGAGGGCGTTGGATTAGGTCTGTCATGGTATGCCTGATGTTTGTGGAATCGAAGGCCGTAGTATACCCGAACCTGATGGCGGGTGGTTTACGAAAGTTGGCGTTATGTGGGGATGGTGGGCTCTCTTTGCTACCTCTTAACCTATCTATTATTTGCATTTTTGTGATTGTAATTATTTTTTATATTGATAACTTTCAACGTGGATTTAGTTTTATTTAATTTTATTTTAACTAAAAGGTATTGGTTAGCTATTTATTTCTCTCGTATCTGTTTTGTTTTTATTTATAATTAGAACGTATTTATTATGCGGTTTTATTAATGTTAATTGATTAAAAAATAAAGTGATTTTATAAATTACTGGCGTTTTTGTTTCGAAACTTTTATTGCCCGTCCGGATTCGGACTTAAGACAAAGAATAATTGAACCTTTCGGCTATGACATCGCATAATCCTCCCTGCGAAACATAAAATGTTTTCTATGCATTGATAATTGATGGATCAACTATATTACGTCCCTGAGGAGGGATGACAAATGCACACTTGGAAAAAGAAACTCGTAGTCTCACAATTAGCATTAGCCTGCACTTTGGCAATCACTTCTCAGGCGAATGCTTCAACTGATATCTCTGGGACCACCTATACCACTTTTACCCATTATAATGACGCCTCCTATTCTGATGGCGTTTACTACGATGGATATGTGGGTTGGAACAACTACGACACTGATAGTATTTATAACGGTGATATTTATCCGGTAATTAATAACGCCACTGTCAACGGCGTGATTTCAACTTATTATCTGGATGATGGACTCTCTACTAACACCAATAACAACAGCCTGACGATCAAAAACAGTACCATTCACGGTATGGTGACATCCGAGTGCATGACAACGGATTGTACTAACCGTACGGGTACAGACTATTACTACGATCGCCTGGCGATGAACGTTATTAATTCAACTATCGATGACAACTACGAGCATTATACCTACAACGGTACCTATAATGACGCAGCCGATACGCACGTTGTAGACGTTTATAACCTGGGCACTGCTATCACTCTGGATCAAGAAGTTGATCTGTCTATCTCCGCCAACTCTCACGTCGCTGGCATTACCCTGACGCAGGGTTACGAGTGGGCAGATATTGACGATAATACCGTCAGCACCGGCGTAAACAGCAGTGAAGTATTTAACAACACCATCGCTGTTACTGACTCTACTCTGACCTCTGGTTCATGGACTGACGAAGGCACTACCGGCTGGTTTGGTAACACCAGCAATGCAAGCGACTACAGCGGCACTTACACTGCAGACGATATTGCATTAGCAGCTATTGCAAATCCAAATGCAGATAACGCGATGCAGACCACCGCAACGTTTAACAATTCCACGCTGATGGGTGACGTGCTGTTCTCCAGCAACTTCGATGAGAACTTCTTCCCGAACGGTGCTGACTCTTATCGTGATACCGATGCCGATCTGGATACCAACGGTTGGGACGGTACTGACCGTCTGGATCTGACCCTGAACAATGGTAGTAAGTGGGTTGGTGCGGCAATGTCTGTGCATCAGGTTGACACCGATGGTGACGGTGTTTACGACAGCTACGCTGCGGGCACTGAAGCCACCGCAACGCTGATCGATATCGCCGCTAACAGCCTGTGGCCTGATTCAACCTACGGCATCGATAGCGACACGACCTCTTATGACGAAAATGGCCACGTAGTGGGTAATGCGGTCTATCAGAGCGGTCTGTTCAACGTCACGCTGAACGGCGCGTCACAGTGGGATACCACTAAAACGTCTCTGATTGATACCCTGAGCATCAACAGCGGTTCCGTCGTCAACGTGGGTGATTCTGAGCTGGTTGCTGACTCTATCTCTCTGACCGGTGCTTCTGCACTGAACATCAACGAAGATGGTCATGTTGCAACTGATACTCTGTCTATCGACAACAGTACTGTAACGATTGCTGACGACGTATCTGCTGGTTGGAATGTGCTGGATGCTGCGCTGTATGCAAACACCATTAACGTTACTAACAACGGTGTTCTGGATGTTGGCAACAGTACCGGTAATGCGCTGCAGGTTGATACCCTGAATCTGACCAGCTACACCGATGCATACAACAATGTTAATGCAGGCGTTTTCGACATCAACAGCAGCAACTATGTGCTGAATGCTGACCTGACTAACGACCGCACTAACGACAAAACCCAGGCTAACTACGGTTATGGCGTAATCGCAATGAACTCTGATGGTCACCTGACTATCAACGGTAATGGCGATGCTGACACCTCCGGCGATCAGTCTGAAGTTGACAACTATGGCGACCATGTAGCCGCAGCAACCGGTAACTATAAAGTTCGTATTGATAACGCCACTGGCGCAGGTTCTGTTGCTGATTACAAAGGCAACGAGCTGATCTACGTTAACGATACCAACAGCAATGCGACCTTCTCTGCAGCTAACAAAGCTGACCTCGGCGCATACACCTATCAGGCGCAGCAGCAGGGTAACA